>JAJTXO010000686.1 GCA_021463315.1 Caldilineales bacterium
GGAGTGGGGAATGGGGAGTGGGGAGTGGGGAATGGGGAATGGGGAATGGAGAATGGAGAGCCGATCACCGATTACGGATCACCGATTACGGATCACCGGTCACCGTTCACCGCTGCCTTCGCCTTGCTCAGCACCTGCTCGGCCATGCGCACCACCGGCATGTCTACCATGCGGCCATCCAGGGCGAAGGCGCCGAGGCCGGCGGCCTGCGCCTCCTCGTGGGCCTGGACGATGCGCTGGGCGCGCTGAATCTCCTCGGGCGAGGGGGCGAAGACCCGCTGGGCGATCTCGGCCTGGCGCGGGTGGATCACCATCTTGCCGTCGTAGGCCATCTGCCGGCCAGTCTGGCACTCGGCCTCGAAGCCCTCCAGATTGTTCAAATCGAAGTAAACCTGGTCGATGGCCTGCAGGCGATAGGCTTTGGCCGCCATCACCACCGCGCTGCGCGCGTAGAAGACCTCCCAGCCGGCTGAGGTGCGCACGGCGCCCATGTCGCCGGCCAGGTCCTCGGCGCCGAAGAGCAGCGCATCGACGCGCGGGTCGGCCAGGGCGATCTCGCGCACATTCATCACCCCCAGCGCGGTCTCGACGATGGGCAGGATCTTGATCTGACCGGCCGGCCAGCCCCGCGCCCGCTCCTCCAGGGTCAAGAACTCGGCCAGCATCTCCACCTGCTCGGCGAACTCGGCCTTGGGCAACACGTAGCCCGCGGGCCGGCCGGTGATGGTGCTGCGCAGATCGTCCTCGGCCAGCTCGCTGCCCACGGGGTTCATGCGCACCAGCCGCTCGCTGCGCCCAAAGTCCAGCGTTTGCAGCGCCTGCACGATGGTGTGCCGCGCCGCGGCCTTCTGGCTGAAGGCTACGCCGTCCTCCAGATCCATGACGATGCTGTCCGCGCCCAGGCCGATGGCCTTCTCGATCTTGCGCAGCGAGTCGCCGGGCATGAAGAGCATGGCGCGGCGGAGATGTGGAGTTTTAGTCATGGTTCAGTCCTTGGGTAACTCGTGATGCGTAATGCGTAACCCGGAATCGCGGGGTGTGGCTTTGGGAATGGGAGTAACTCGTAATGCGTAATGCGTAACCCGGAATCGCGGGGTGTGGCTTTGAGAATGGGTTCTTCGCCATCGCCAACCGAGCCATCCATGACTTCTCTGAAAAATCGCCGATCAACGAGGCGCCTTTGCGTGGCACCCCGGGGTGGGCGCCGGGTAGAGCCGGGCGAGACGCCCTCTCGATCGTTTTTCAGGGGAGTCATCATCCGAAAAGAAACATCGCTCCAATCCCGGTTACGAGTTACGAGTTACTCGTTACGGCTTGATCGCCATTACGAGGACGCCGCTGGCTATCAGCGCGATGCCAAACCACTCGCGCGGCGCGGGGCGCTCGCCCAGAAAGATGAAGGCAAACAGGGCAACCAAAACCAGGCTGAACTTGTCCACCGGTGCGACCTGCGAGGCGTTGCCGAGCTTCAGGGCTCGGAAGTAGCAGACCCAAGACGCGCCCGTGGTCAGGGCCGACAGCACCAGAAAGGTCAACGCACGGCCTGGCAGCGCCAGGGGGCTGGTCCATTTGCCGGTGGACAAGACAAAAGCGCCGAGCACGAAAACGATGATCACCACACGCACCAGCGTTGCCAGGTCAGAGTCGACCCCATCGAGGCCGATCTTGGCGAAGATGGTCGTCAACGCTGCAAAGAGGGCTGCCAGGGCGGCCCAATAAAACCAGCCAGTGGACGTGGCCATAGACCTCCTAATGCGTAAAACGTAACACGTAACCCGGAAACGCGGACTGCCTCTCTGGCTACGCAATGCGTAATGCGTAAAACGTAACACGTAACCCGGAAACGCGGACTGCCTCTCTGGCTACGTAATGCGTAAAACGTAACACGTAACCCGGAAACGCGGACTGCCTCTCTGACTACGAGTTACTCGTTACGCATTATCAAGCCATCCATACCCAGAAAAGCATCGCACCATTCCGGGTTACGAGTTACGGGTTACAAGTTACTCGTTACGCACCAATCGAGCAACTCATACCCAGAAGCGCATCACACCATTCCGGGTTACGAGTTACGAGTTACGAGTTACGAGTTACTTCTCCGCATCAGCGCCGTGCGCTCGAACTCGATCACCACCACGCCGTGCTGGTTGCGGCCGGTGTGTTTGAAGCGCACCAGGCCCTGGCCCGGCCGCGATTTCGACGCGCGCTTGTCCAGCACCTGCGTCTCCACGTAGAGGGTGTCGCCGTGGAACATGGGGTGCGGATGCTTGACGCTTTCGTAGCCCAGATTGGCCACCAGCGTACCCTGGGTCAGCTCGGCCACGGTCAGCCCCACAGCCAGGCCCAGGGCGAAGATGCCGTTGACGATGCGCTGGCCGAACTCGGTCTGGCTGGCGTAGTGCTCGTCGATGTGCAACGGCTGCGGGTTCATGGTCAGCGCGCTGAAGAGCACGTTGTCCATCTCGGTGATGGTGCGGCCCAGGCTGTGTTGGATGATCTGGCCGGTTTCGAGCTCGTCGTAGTGTTTGCCGGGCATGGTGGGGTGGAAAGTGACGGAATGAGCCGTGGGGCGATAGATGGGTCGATCGATGGCCGCTCTATTGTAGCATACTGTCCGATGCCGCAGTGAATCTCGTTTCTGGTGTTTGGCGTCGCAGGCAAAGCCGTTTACAATGGCCCGCGTGTATCATCTCAGTAGATTGGGGAAGACTTCCGAAGTCTTATGGACTGTGAGCTCGTTTTGAACAAACCTGCGCAGACTTCGGAAGTCTCGA
>JAJTXO010000687.1 GCA_021463315.1 Caldilineales bacterium
TGCCGCATCGGCGGCGCGCCGCGGCTGCTGGTGGAGCAGGGCAGCGCGGCAGGGCGGACTGCGCTGGCCGCGGCCCCGACGCAGCCCACACCTGGCCCCTTGCCCGCGGCCAGCAAGCCGGCGCTGCCTGCGATCCCTGACCGCGCCTGGCGGCCGGCGCGCGGCGGTCTATGGATGCGCTGAGCCAGGCCCCGCTGCTTGCCATGGCTGACGGGAGCTTGGAACCAGATTCCCCCGGAGCAACAAATCTGAGTGGTTGAAGGCAGTGGACTACAGGTTTTCAGCGAAGAAGTCGGCCGTGCGCTGCATGAAGGCGCGCCAGGCGTCGCCTTTTAGCGCGTGGCCCTGGCCGGGGTACTCGAAATACTCCACCGGCTTGCCGGCCGCGATCAGCGCGTCGCGGATGGCCCGAGCCCAGCGCGGCGGTGTGGTGCTGTCCGCGTCGCCCTGGTGGATCTGCACCACGCCGGTCACACCGTCGAAATAGTTGATGGGGGAGATCTTGTCGAGAAAGGCGGGGTCGTCGCGCCAGAGGGGGTCGTCGCCGCTGGGACCGCCGCCGCCAAAGCGCCGCCGGTCGCGCGCGTTGGCGCTGACGGGGGCGTAGAGCAGGCTGGCCTTGACGCGCGGGTCCACGGCCATGGTCCACGACACCGCGCCGCCGCCCATGCTGTGGCCCCAGATGCCCACGCGCTCAGGGTCGGCCTGCGGCAGCGACGGCAGCGCGCTGATCAGGTTCATGACGTCGATGGCCAGGCCGGTGCGGAAGATGTTCTCTCCGCTGTCTGACCGGCCCCAGCCGCGGAAGTCGGGACTGATGGTCAGAAAGCCGCGGCTGGCCAGGTAGGTGGAGGCGTCGTAGGTGTCGGCGCCGGTCCAGTACTCCGCGGGCGGGATGTAGCCGTGGTTGAGGATGATGACCGGAAACGGTCCCTGCCCCTTGGGCGTCACCATCATGCCGCTGATGGTCAGCCCGTCGCTGGGATAGCTGATGTAGCTGCGGGTGAAGGCGTCGGTCTCCTCCCAGTACCCCGTGATCTCGATCTCACCGCCGGGATAGTCGCGCTCGCGCAGCCCCTGGACGGTGAACGCCAGATAGGGATTGGGCGTGGCCGTGGGGGTGACCGTGGGCGTCGGCGTGGTGGTTGGGGTGGCTGTGGGCGACGCGGTAGCCGTCGCCGTGGCCGAGGGCAGCGGCGTGAAGGTCGCCGTCGGGGTGGCGGTGGACAGGTCGACAGCCTGCGCCAGGCGGTCAGGCTGGGTGGGAGGGTTCAGCAGCAGGACCGCCGCGGCCAGCGCCACTGCGCCGACCACGGCGGCAACGGCCGCGAATGCACGTTTGGACATGATGCATCACGATACCCCATGCCTGGCGCGCGTGCAGTAGGTCACATTACCAGCAGGGGCATGAAGGCAGCCTTCATGCCCCTGCGCGGTATCATCTCAAAAAGCCAGGGGCGAGACTTCCGAGGTCTTCGCCCATTTATTGAGGGCTGGCGAGACCCTTCGCCGAGCCTCAGGGTGACAGAGGGGGCTAACGCTGCGCGGTGTAGGCGACCCAGGGGTGGCTCGGTCGGAGACCGGCCACAGCGATGGGCGGCTCGGTCGGAGACCGGCCACAGCGATGGGCCACAGCCATGGGCCACAGCGAGCCTCAGGGTGACAGAGGGGGCTAACGCTGTGCGGTGTAGGCGACCCACTCCTCGGCGTCGTATAGAGCGAGGCCATCCCAGGCGGGGTAGGCCCAGGCCTGACTGAAGCCGCTGGCAGCCAGCAAGGCCAGCAGCTCATCGCTTTCGTAGCCGTTGTCGGAAAGGCCGATCTCCTGCATCTGCCCGCTGGCCAGATGCAGCACCCAGAAGCGGTCGATGGAGGCACGCTGCTCCGCGTCCCAGAAGCGCTCGCCCAGGTTGATAAAGGGCGCGTCGCCCCACAGGCCGCGGTCGTCGCTGAACCACCAGGTGCTGGGGCTCTTGTCGATGCGCTGGAAATCCAGCAGCTCCAGTGCCAGCCAGCCGCCGGGCCGCAGCGCCTGGGCCGCGCCGGCCAGCAGCGCGGCGGCTTCCGCGCGCGGGAAGACGGCGAACTGGCCGTAGATGAAGAGCGCCGCATCGTAGCCCTGATCCGCGTGGCGCGGCAGCTCGGCGCGCACATCGGCCTGGATAAAGCAGCAGCGCTCGGTCACGCCCTGATGCTCAGCCAGCTCGCGGGCATAGGTCACGCTGGCCGGGCTGAAGTCGACGCCGGTGACCTCCACGCCGCGGCGAGCGAACTCGACCGCGTACAGCCCTGGCCCGCAGGTGAGATCTAGCAGCCGCGCGCCCGGCCGCAGCTCCAGCTTGGACCAAAGCCAGTCCACCTGGCGCAGGAGTTCGGGCTGCTGGCGGCTGGCCGCGCCGTGGCTTTGATCCAGATGCTCGGCCAGCATCCGCTGGCTGAAGGCTGGGTCATCCCAGGGCAGATTGCCGCCATCGCGCCAGGGCACGGCCGGCGTGGGGCGGTTGAAGATGCGCCACAGGGCGTGGCTGAAGCGGTCGTCGTTGGATCTGTTCATAAGCTCCTCGAGGACGGAACCAGCGCCGAGCCGCTGCCGTCTAGGGGCCAGCGGGCGGCACTGTCCCGCGTAGGCCGCAGCCGTGGCTTGACCGGGCGCCAGCCATCGGATACAATCGGACACCATGACCTCGCCGCAATTCTCCTCTCGTCAGAGTCAACATCGTCAACTTGGCCGAAGGACCGCCAGTCCGCCGAAGGACTGGCAGTCCGGGT
>JAJTXO010000688.1 GCA_021463315.1 Caldilineales bacterium
GACTTCGGAAGTCTTCCCCCTGTATCATCTCAAAAAACCGGGGTCGAGACTTCCGAAGTCTGCGCAGGTTTGTTCAAAACGGGCTCACAGTCCATAAGACTTCGGAAGTCTTCCCCCTGTATTGAGATGATACTCTGCGACCGGTTCATCATCCCCCGATTTTCTGCGCGGCGATGATCACGTACCAGTGGGTGCTGTGCAGCTCGCCATCCTTCTCCACCAGGGCCAGCTTCTGGCGCTGCTTCGGCGTCAGGCTGGTCAGGATGCCATGCATCTGGGCCACGTTGTGCGGGGAAACGCGCTCTGTCAGCGAGCTCAGCGGACGCTGCCTGGTGTAGGTGGACAGCGTCACCACCCGGCAGCCTGCCTCCTCCAGCATGGTCTGCCACTGGCTGGGCCGGTACTCGCGCACGTGCGACTCGTCGTGCAGCCAGTCCAGCCGGTTCATGACGCTGTCGATGAAGTCGTCCTCTGGCACACAGCGGTCGTCGATCAACAGCAGCCCCTGCGGCTTGAGCATGCGCACCATCTCGACCAGCGCCTCCTGGATGCCGCTGAAATGATGCGCGGCGCGGCGGCAGGTGATCAGATCGAACTGCGCGTCGTCGAAGGTTTCGTCGTCGAAGGGCAGCTCGTGGATGTCGGCCTCCACAAAGCGCACATTGTGAACGCCGCGCTGCGCGGCCAGCTTCTCCGCCTCGACCAACATGCGCGGGGTCAGGTCGATGCCGATGATCTCGGCCACGTAGGGGGCAAAGGCAAACGCGGTATGTCCCGTGCCCGTGGCCACATCCAACATCCGCCAGCCGGGCTGCGGCTGGGCCATCTCCACCAGCCAGCCCAACACCTGGGGGTCCACATGGCTGGCGCTGGCAATGTAGAGATCGGCCCGTGCGCTGAACACGGCCCTGGCGCGGTCTTCGATGCTTGGCGATTGATCGATCATGGCAGCCTCGCTGGCGAAGCAGTCACCGGTCGGATGCACTCTGTTGATGGCCGAACACCAGTGACTGGGTGCTACCAGTATAGACCGATTCGCCCGGCGTCGCTATGACCAAGATCATAAAGCCGCGCAGAGTTTGCCTGGAAAAACGCCAAGGGCGCCATCTCTCAGAAGAGATAGCGCCCTTGGGATAGCAACCATGCGCAATGCCAGGAATCTCTGCCCTTTGCGGTCTTTGCGCCTTTGCGTGAGACAACAATCGTGAAGTACTGACTCTGGCACAACAAAACAGCCTGGCGCGCGGAGCCAGCGCTCAGGAAGGCTTGGCGTTCTGATCGTTCTGGCTTGCCGCAGCCTCTGGCTTGGGATCCTCTTCCTCATGGACCGCCTTGCGGAACTCGCGAATGCCCTTGCCCAGCGAGCTGCCAATGTCCGTCAGCTTGCTGGCGCCGAACAACAACAAGATGATGACTGCCACAATCAACAGCTCTGGCCAACCAAAACCTGCGCCGAACATAGTGTACCTCCAGGGTGTCGTCAACCTTGCCGCCATCATACTCCTACCCAATGGCGCTGTCAAATGACGAGCAACGAAAACGGCCAGCGTCCTGCTGGTGGACGCCGGCCGTTAGCTCAGCGATGGGTCGCGGAACTGATCCGCCTGGCGACTAGAAGCGCTGGAAGGTGCCGTTGTTGTACAGCACCCAAACGCCCGAAGCGGCTGTCCATAGCATCATGCCGCCCTGGTACTGCTGAGTCGTACCACTGATGGCCTGGGCCGGCGCTTTCGCCCAGCCCAGCGCAGTCGACACGCCCGGCTCGTTGCGCCAGACCTTGCCGATGCCATATTCCGGCTGACACCAGCCGGGCGGCGCGACAATGCCTGGGTTGAAGACCGGCTCGCCGGGGGTCCACGTGTTGCGATACTGTTGCCAGGTACCGTTGGTGTAGAACACGTAGATGATCCCGGTCGTGTCGTTGGCCACCACCGTGCCGCTGTTGAATCCCTGCTGCGATCCGCTGAAGCCCTGCTCGTTGTCCGTGGGACAGCCAAGAGCCTGGCGCACGTTCGCATGCCGGAACCAGACGGTGCCGAAGCCGTTCTGGGGCACGATGCTGCACGAGGCAGCGGCCCCATCGCCCGGCTGCGTGGGCGGCGGGAAGTACCCACCTCCGCCGCAGGTGGCGGGTGTGCAGGGCCCTGGCGCGGGCGGCGGTGGAGGAGGCGGAGGCTTTGGCGTGTAGCAGTAGATCAACAGCGTCTGGCCCGCATAGATGCGGTTGGGATTGGCGATCCCATTGCGCTGCGCGATGGTCCACATATTCACGCCGTAGCGACTGGCGATGCCGGACAAGGTTTCCCCGCGGCGCACCGTGTGATAGACACACTGCTGGCCGGAGGAAGCGCTGCCGGCCTCGGCGGCAGGGGCCAGCGCCGCCAAAGGCGTCACTGTAAGCGCCACTGCCAACAAAAGCCCGAACAGGATGGTTCGCTTCATGATCATGTCTCCTTATTGATCATGACAGCCGATAGTTCCGCGGCCTTAGTTTACCATAAGACGATAAATCCGTCAATAGTGGATTCACGGGATCGCAGGACTTCGCAAAAGGGTGTGTTCGAATCTGGTTGGTCAATGCCATGGGCCAGCGTAGGTCGAGCCCCGGACCGGTGGTTAGAAACCCACCGGCTAACAACACAAAGGCCCCTCAGGGCCTGGGTTCCCAGCGGCTGAGGCCGCTTCGTGCTCTCAGCCAGAGCGCAGCGCGGTGGTTAGAAACCCACCGGCTAACAACACGAAGGCCCCTCAGGGCCTGGGATCCC
>JAJTXO010000689.1 GCA_021463315.1 Caldilineales bacterium
GGATCGAAGGGCGTCCACTCGCAGCGGTCTTCGCGGATCGTCTCTTCACACCGCTGGGCTTGACGTAGAAGTGGTAGCCGATGCCCGGCCAGCCCTGGTCTTCGACGTGATACTGCGCGACATGTTCCACCGGCACGGTGGCGGCCACGGCGCTGTGATGGATGCAGATGTGGGTGATGGCCTTGAGTGGACGCGTGCTGTAGCGCTTGGTGGGGTGCTGCATCAACTGGTCGACGATGTCGGTGATGGCGGGCTGGGCCACAGCGCCGCCGGGCGCACCGCCGCCCTGCTGAAGCTGCGCCCTCAGACGGGCAATTTCGGCCTGCTGGGCAGTCAGAGTCTTGGACTGCTGGCTGAGCTGACCCTCCAGCGCGGCAACGCGGCTGGCGCTGGCCTCGAAGTCCCGCTCCATCTTCGCCAGATGCACCTGGGCCTCGGCCAACTCCTCCTCGCGCTGGCGGAGCTGGGCCAGCAGCGCGGCATCGGCCGCCGCGCTGACGCCGCGGCCGGCCTCGACGGCTGCCAGTTGGCTGGCAGCCGCCACCTGCACGCGCAGTTGCTCCACGTTGGCCGCCAGGCGCTGGGCCTCGGCTCGCTGCTGAGTCAGCTCCTGCAGGCGCGTCAAGGACTCCTGTCCCAACAGGCGCAGGCGAATCTGGCCGCCGACCTCTTCCAGCGCGACCCGCTGGAAATACTGCGTCGGCAGCTTGGTTTCCGCATCGACAAACTGTTCGGTCAGCGGGTAGCCGGTGATGCCCAAGCCATAGCGCCGATACCAGTCAGCGAAAGCGCCGCGCACCCATTTTTGGGTAACCGGCTCAAAGAGTTCGTTGATCTGAGAGGGATCGTTGTCAGCCATGGTGCGGCTCCTCGAAGATGAACAGGGCAGGGTTGATGCGGGCCGCCAGCGCGGCCAGGTCGCGGTCATTATACACAATTTCGGCGATCCGTCCATGCTGGCGGGGGCGAGCTTCTGGAAAAGCGCCAAATCGCAACTTGCAGATTTCTTCCACCTGTGCTAGGATAGCCCTGGATAGCCCTGCTGTGCCCGTGATGTCTTTCATACGTTTTGAGCCAACACCAGTTCGAAGGGTTGCTGCAGTCTGTCGGATGACACGATAGCCCCTGGCTCGTCCAGGATTGGCAAGGTGAAAACCGGCAATGAGCCGCCCACCTGCGCAAGCAGGTTCAAAACCCGATGACACACGGCACGGCGGGGAACCTCGCTCATCAAGGCCATCGGACCATCAGCCGATGGCCTTTGTTTGAAGGAAAGGACGACATCGTCCCATGTTGCGGGAACGAGTAGCCGGCGACATCTATGTCTTTCGCAGTGAGCTGTATCTTCAGGTAACGGCTGGCGTGATCGTGACTGAGGAGGGAGCGGTGATCGTTGACACGCTGCCATTTCCGCAGGAGACCGTCAAACTGCGCGATTTCGCGCTGCGCCGCTGCCCTCAGGGCATCCGCTACGTGATCACGACTCACGCGCACGCGGACCATACCCACGGCAGCTATCTCTTCACCGGCGCCCAGATCATCAGCCATCGACGGGCGCGCGAGTTCCTGTTCAAATTCGGCGAACAGAGCCTGGCGCTGGCCAAGAACCAGACGCCTGATCTATCTCATGTCCAGGTGCGTTTGCCAGAGATCACCTTCGATCACATGCTGGTGCTGCGCCTGGGGGGCAAGACCATCACCCTGCGCCACTCGCCAGGCCACACCCCCGACGTGATCACCGTGCGGGTCAAGGAGGACAAGGTGTTGTTTGCCAGCGACACCCTGCTCCCTGTGCCCTACCTGGATTTCCCCGGCGGCGGCAACATCGACGATCTGCGCCGCTCCCTGCGTGGCATCGAGATCTCCGGCCTGGAGAACATCGTGCAGGGCCATGGCGAAGTGCTGCTGCGCGGCGAGATTCGCGGCGCGATCAGCGCCAGCCTCAAATATCTGGACTGCATCGAGCAGTTGGTGGATCAGCACCTGCGCAGCGGCGCGCCGGTGGAGACGCTGCTCAAGACCAGCATCGAACAGTGTGGCCGCTCGCGCATCCCGCTGAACGGCATGGTGCAGCGCCTGCATCAGGCCAATCTCTATTATCTGTACCAGATCAAGACTGGCCACCCGATTGCCCGATCCTCGTAGGAAATGAGGGCGAAGAAGTTCGACTTCTGACCGCATCATACCAATTGGCCCCGTAGTCGTACAAACCGGTCCCGGTCTCGACGCGCTGACCGGTGTCCACTCCGCTTCGCTGCGGGAGGCTTCGCACTAGCGGTAGAGCGTCATCTGCCCGCCAGCGTAGTAGCGCGTGCCTCCATAGGCGTAGTAACGCGGCTCCGTTTGGCGCACGCCGCTCGAGTTGGTGGTGATGGCGGTCGACGTCAGATGGTCGTTGAGCAGGTAGTAGGTCTGGCCGCCAGTGCGCAGCGCCACGCGCACGGCGCCGGCGTAGTAGTACTTGCGCACCGTCGTGCCGTTGTCGCGCTCGTAGATGCCGGCGATGTAGACGGTCGTCACGCCGCCCACGGTTCCCTTGACCCGGTTGCCATCTGCGTCGTACAGGAAGGTCGCCAGGCTGGTCGCGTCTTGCTTCACCTCGGTCAGGCGGTTTTCATAGTCGAACACCAGGGTGTACGTCGTCCCGGCGATGGTTCGGCTGGTTTGGTTGCCGTTGCCGTCGTAGCCGTAGCTGTTGCCGTAGGCCGCGCTGACGGCGTGCGGCTTGCCGGCGCTGTAGCTGTAGGCGTTGCCCGCGTAGCTG
>JAJTXO010000069.1 GCA_021463315.1 Caldilineales bacterium
CCGGGGTCGAGACTTCCGAAGTCTGCGCAGGTTTGTTCAAAACGAGCTCACAGTCCATAAGACTTCGGAAGTCTTCCCCAATCTATTGAGATGATACGTTTACAGCGGCTTGAAGTGCGCCTGGAAGAAGCGCAGATACCGGGGCTCGTAGGTCATCTGGAGGCCGCGCGCCTGCTCGCGCGCGTCGTAGACCGCCTTGACCGCCTCGGCCGTCACATCCATATGGGCCTGGGTGTAGACGCGGCGTGGGATGGTCAGGCGCGTCAGCTCCAGCTTGGGGTAGTAGTGGTCGCCGGTCTGGGCATTGCGCCCCGCGCTGACGATGCCGCGCTCCATGCTGCGGATGCCGGAATCCAGATAGAGCTCGGCCGCCAACGTCTGGGCCGGGAAACGGTCCTGCGGCAGGTGAGGGTAGAAGCGCTTGGCGTCCAGGAAGATGGCATGGCCGCCTACCGGCTGCACGATGGGCACCTCCCAGTCGGTCAGCAGCTCGCCCAGATAGCGCACCTGGCCGATGCGGGAGCGCATGTAGTCGTCCTGCATCGATTCGACGATGCCGATGGCCATGGCCTCCATGTCGCGGCCAGCCATGCCGCCATAGGTGTGCAGCCCCTCGAAGATCACCACCTGGTTGCGCAGCTCCTCGAACAGCGTCCAGTCGTTGACCGCCACCCAGCCGCCGATATTCACCAGGCTGTCCTTCTTGCCGCTGATCCAGCCGCCATCGGTGTAGCTGCAGAACTGGCGCACGATCTGGGCGATGGTAAGATCGGCGTAGCCCTCCTCGCGCTCCTGGATGAAGAGCGCGTTCTCGGCCAGGCGGGTGGCGTCCAGATAGATCTTGATGCCGTAGCGGTCGCACAGTTGGCGCAGCGCCTGGACATTGGCCATGCTCACCGGCTGGCCGCCGGCCATGTTGACCGTGGCGGCCAGGCTGACATAGGCCACCTGCTCCGCGCCCACGCGCTGGATCAGCGCCTCCACCTTGTTCAGGTCGATGTTGCCCTTGAACGGGTGCAGGTTGCTGGGATCGTGCGCCTCGTCGATGATCACATCCACGAAGGTCGCGCCGGCCAGCTCCTGATGCAGACGGGTGGTGGTGAAATACATGTTGCCACCCACCCACTGGCCCGGCTTGATGGTCGAGCGCGACAGCAGATGCTCGGCCCCGCGGCCCTGGTGGGTCGGGACGATGTGCTGGTAGCCGTAGTAGGTCTGGATCGTCTGCTCCAGATTGTAGAAGTTGCGGCTGCCGGCGTAGGCCTCGTCGCCCAGCATCATGCCGGCCCACTGGCGATCGCTCATCGCGTTGGTGCCGCTGTCGGTCAACAGGTCGATGTAGACATCAGCCGAGTGCAACAAGAAGGTGTTGTAGCCGGCCTCAGCCAGCGCCTTCTCGCGTCCGGCGCGGTCGATCATGCTCAACGGCTCGACCATTTTGATCTTCCAAGGCTCGGCCCAGGAGCGCCGGCCGAACTGCTGGCCCATAGTTCGGGGAATTTGGTTGGTCATAAGAGGTATTCTCCTTGCGCTGCAATGGTGTAGCGGCATTGTACCACAGGAGCGACGCGGCGGGAAACGATGAACGGTGATCGGTGATCGGTGATCGGTGGAATGGAGAATGGAGAATGGAGAATGGAAAATTGGCGAATTGGTGAACGGTGTGGCTGCCACGCCTCCGTGTAATCCGTTAATCCGTGACAATCCGTGATTCAGACGGTACACGGTGAACGGTGATCGGTGATCGGTTCTCCAGCCCCCAGCCCCCAACCCCCACAACCAGTGCCCTCTGGTCAGATTACCGATTACCGCTCACCGTTCATCGTTCATCATTCATCGTTCATCGTTCATCGTTCCCCCCCTCACCCTTCACCGCGCAGCTCTCGCCGCAGCACTTTGCCGATCATGCTCTTGGGCAGCGTCGTGCGGAACTCGACCTCGGCCGGGACCTTGTAGGCGATGAGCCGCGCGCGGCAGAAGGCGATGATCTCCTCGGCCGTGGCGCTTTCTCCTTCCCGCAGCACCACGCAGGCCCGCACCCGTTCGCCCAGCCGCTCATCGGGCACGCCGATGGCCGCGGCCTCCTGCACCTTGGGGTGTTGCGCCAGCACCTCGTCCACCTCGCGCGGGAAGACGTTGAAGCCGCCGACGATGATCAGCTCCTTCTTGCGGTCGGTGATATAGAAATAGCCCTCCTCGTCCATGCGCCCCACATCGCCGGTGTAGAGCCAGCCCGCCCGCAGCGCCTCGGCCGTCGCCTCCGGCTGCTTGTAGTAGCCCAGCATCAGCGTCGGGCTGCGCAGCACGATCTCCCCTGTCTCGCCAGGCGGCAGTTCGCCCGACCCATCCAGCGCCACGATCTTCACCTCTACGTCGGGGAAGGGCAGGCCGATGCTGCCGATCTTGTGTTGGCCCTGGTAAGGATTGGCCATGATCGCGGTCACGGCCTCGGTCAGCCCGTAGCCCTCGATCAGCCGCGCGCCGCTGAGCGCCTCGAACTGCTCCTTGATGGTTTGCGTCAGCGGCGCGGCGCCGACGAAGATGCCCTTGACGCTGCGCAGGTCGTACTTGTCCAGCTTGGCCACGCTGTTGAACGCGCCGAACATAGCCGGCACGCCGATGAAGAAGGTCGGCTTCCACTCCTCGATCGCCTTGAGCACGTTCTCGGCCTGGAAACGGGGCAGGGCGATGATCTCGCCGCCGACCAGCAGCGGCCCGTTCATGGTCACGCTCATGCCGAAGCCGTGGAAGAGCGGCAGCACGGCCAGGATGCGCCCCTCCGCGTCCAGGTTGACCCAGGCGCGCAGTTGGTGGGCGTTGGCCGTCAGCGCATAGTGCGACAGCATGATCCCCTTGGCCACCCCCGTGGTGCCGCCGCTGTAGATCAGCACGGCCAGGCTGTCGGGATCGACGGCCGCGGGCTGCCAGCCGGCCGGCGGCGGCGCTTGCAGCAGGCTGGCCAGGTGGATGACCGCGTCCTTGGCCACGCCGCGCATCTGGCCCCGCTCCTGCAGCCGCGAGCCCAGATTCAGCGGAAAGGGCAGGTAGTCGGCCACGCGGGTGTAGATCACCCGCTGCAGCGGCGTCCTGCCCACCAGCCCCGTCACCTTCTCCAGAAAAAGCGGGATGGTGATGGCGATCTTCGCGCCGGAGTCCTCCATGTGAAAGGCCAGCTCGCGCGCGGTGTACAGCGGGTTGAGCGGCGTCACCACCGCGCCGGCCTTGAGGATGGCGTAGTAGGCGATGACGAACTGCGGCGAGTTGGGCAACAACAGCGCCACCCGGTCGCCCGGCTGCACCCCCAGGCGCTGCAGGCTGGCCGCCAGCCGGTCCGATTGCTCCTTGACGGCCGCGTAGCTCATGCGCTTGCCAAAGAAATTGACGCAGGGCTGCGCGGGCTGGTGCGCCGCGCTGTCGTCCAGCAGCCGATAGAGTGGGACGCGCGGATAGTCCAGGTGCGCCGGCGTTGCGGCATCGTAGTGGCGCAGCCAGCGATGTTCGGCTTCAGTTGATGCTCTCTCCATGGTGCTTCACTCCTCGCGAACGATGTGTACGGTGTGCTGCGGGAAGGGGATGGTGATGCCCTCCTGGTCGAAGCGCAGCTTGACCTGCTCCCGCAGATCGTTCTGCAAGCTCCAGTAGTCGGCCGACGACACGGCCGCGCGCACGCCCAGGTTGACGCTGTTGTCGCCCAGCTCAGTCACCAGGATCTGCAAGGGCGGTTCTGCGAGGACGCGCGGGTCGGCCAGAACCAGTTCCTCGATCAGCCGCCGCGCCGCGGCGATGTCGTCGTCGTAGCCAATGCGGAAGACCAAGTCCGTGCGCAGCACCTGCTTCCTGGTGAAGTTGGTGATGCCAGCCTGCTGGATTTCGGCGTTGGGCAGAACGATCATCCGGTTGTCCCAGCGCACCAGCGTGGTGGTGAAGAGCTGAATCTCCTCCACCGTGCCGGTGACGCCCTTGGTTTCGATCAGGTCGCCCACCACGAAGGGCTTGAACAGCAGGAAGTTGACGGCCGCGGCCAGATCGCGCAGCGACTGCTGCAAGGCCACCCCCAGCAGGATCAGCACGATACCAGCCACAGCCACCACCGCGGTCGCCGGCACGCCCAGGACGATCAGGGCCAACATGATGGTCAGAATCCAGACCGCGTAATAGGTCGAGGTCAGGAACAGAGACTCCATCGACGGCGTCAGGGTGGCCCGCGCCAAGACCTGTGTCAGCCAGATGCGGCTGCGCCGCGCCAGCCAGCGGCCGGCCAATACCACCAGGAACGCTCCGCCAACACGCAGCAAAAGGCCTAGCACATTCATCAAGAAGTTGTCGGGGAGTGTGATCTCCATCAGAAGGATCGCCTTTCTTGTGCCGTGCAACGATCGCTGAGGCCACGGGCAAACGCCCTGTCAGCCAGCCTTCCGGTCATTCGCCGCCCGTCACGAACTCCACCATCGACAACAGCAGCGAACCCTGCGCGGTCTGGTCGAAGATGAAGTCCAGCGAGCGGATCTCGGTCAGATCGACGCCCTGGAACGCGCTGAGCGGCACGCGCACCGAGCGAGCGCGCAGCGGAAACTGCGACCATTGCCACAGCGAGTTGCGCTCACCGCGGTCGCGGATCAAGGCCGGCTCGCTGGGCGGCAGGATCATCGACGCCTGGCGGCCGGCCGCGTCCACCAGCGCCACCCGCAGCGCCTGGCTCTCCAGATCGGCGTTGCGCGGATCGAACATGTCCACCAGCGTCCGGAAGTGCAGCGTGGCGTAGCCGCTCAGGTCGCCAGATGCGGCTGGAATGGCCAGGCTCAGCCGGCCATCGGGCGCGTCCCATTGCATCCGGGCCTGCGGCGGGTGGCCCGCGAACTGGGGCTGGTGGATCACCCAGGCGTCGGGCGGCGAGTTGAGACGCAGCTCCACCGCCTCGTCCTCGATGCACAGCTGTTCACCCATCCCGCCGCAGAAGGAGAGCGTCGCGCGGCCGCTGTCCGTGATCGCTCCGCCCAGCCGGTTGGCGCTCAGCTCCGCCTCGCTGGCCGGCAGCAACACCAACCGCCGCCGCGCGGGATCCAGCGCGGTGATCTCGATGGGCGCGCCGTAGAGCTCGCCCGGCAGCGGCCCGGCTGGGTCGAAGCCAGGGATGGCCGCGGCCGGCTGGCGGCCCAGCGCCACGTCGGCAAACGCAGGCGTCAGCGCGGCCAGGAACGCGCGCGCGGCCTCCTCGTACAGCAAGGCGTCCCAATCCTGACAGAAGGTGCCGCTGGGGTTATGAAAGGCGCCGCGCGTGAGGGTGACAAAGCCGTAGTGTTCGCCCGTTTTCAGCGCGGCCACCCAGGCCGGCGCCCGGCGTTCCTCGTCCATCAGGGCCTGCTCCAGAAAGGCCTGGCCCATCAGCGGGTCCTCCTTCAGGTCGTCGTCGCAATAGGCCGGGACGATCGCGATGGGCAGGTCTGCGGTGCGCAGCGTGCCAGGATCCTGGCTCACGAAGTCGCCGTGGGACGGGGTGAGCAGGAAGAGGCCGCGCGCCGGCCCGCGGCCCGCCGCGATCGCCTCGGACGTGTCGTTGCCGTCCCGCCGCAAGGCCAGCAGGTTGGCCCACTCGCCGCCGCGCGAGTGGCCGGCGAAGATCAACTGGTCCAGGTCCAGCTTGCCGGTCAGCTCCTGCCCGAAGGCCAGCGACTGGCCGCGGTTGGCCGCGGCCAGCTCGGCCAGCAGGCGATCGACCAGCGGCTCGACGCGGTAGTAGTCCATCAGCGCGGCCGCCTGGCTATCGCCCGGCGGCGCCCAGGCGGGCGCACTGGTGAACGCGCCGGTCAGGCTGGGCGCCGCCACCGCATAGCCCGCCTCGGCCAGCGCCTCCAGCAGATAGTCGTAGCCCATCTCGTAGCGGGGAATGGCGGCCGGCGCGCAGGGCCAGACGCTCTCGAACAGGCCAGCGCTGCCGAAGCAGGTGCTGCCGCGCAGATGCAGCCACAACACCAGCGGATGCGGCCCTTCCCCCTCGGGCAGGATAAAGGTTCCCTCCACGCGCAGCGGCATACGGTCGGCTGGCGGCGGCGCGGGCTGTTCCACCACGATCTCGCCCAGGTTGAAGAGCGTGATCTGGCCCGGCTGCACAGGGCGGCCGGGGTCGGACACGCTGGCTGTCGCCGGCAGGCCGTGGATAGTGGTCGGCATGGGCGTCAGCACGTCCAGCCCTGCGGCCGGGTAGGGCGGCGCGTGGCCGGTGGCGGTGTCCGCGAAATCCGCGGCGTAGGCCGCCAGCCACGCCTGTTGTTGCGACGGCTCCAGCGCGTCCCCTGTGCCGCAGTCCACGGCCGCGGCCGCGGCGTCGAAGCCGTTGGCTGTGGCCCCATCCACCGTGACGCTGGCCAGCAAGCTGCGCCGGCCGGCCTGGCCGCGCGCCGCTTCGACCGCGTCCATGGCCGCCAGCTTCTCCTCGCACCCGGCCATAACCAGGCTGATGGGCAGGTCGGGCAGCGCTGCGCCGGCCGGCAGCTCCGGCGCGATCAGCAGCAGGCCGGCCAGCGTGGTGGCCTCTCCCAGCTCCTGGTCGGCCAGCGCCAGGGCGATCTCTGCGCCGCGGCCGTGGCCGATCAGCACGATCTTCGAGTCATCGACGCTCTGGTTCAGCTCGCCCGCGTAGTGCTCAGCTTCCGGCTGGCGCTCCGGGTCGGCCAGCCAGGCCAGCAGCCGCTGCACGATCTGCGCCCCTCGCTCCGTCTGCCGGTCGGGGTCCAGCGCGGGCGTGTAGGCGCCGTTGAGGTTGACGATCAGCGGCATGTAGCCGTGCAGCGCCAGTCCTTGCGCCAGGGTGCGCAGGCCGGGGTAGGGGCTGCGCTGCAAGGCGGCCGGACAGGGCCACTCCTCGGCCGCGTTGGCCTCGCAGACGCGGCCGGCATCGGGCAGGATCACGGCCAGCGGGTGACGGTGATCGCCGTTGGCGGCCCAGACCGGCAGCGCAAACGCGGCCTGCACCGGCAGCGTCGCGGGCGTCTCCTCGCCCTCGGCCAGCGTCTGCGTCGGGGTGATGACGCCCGCGTCCAGGATCACCAGCGAGGCCAGCGGCTGGGTCAGCGGCAGGGTGACGCCCGGCAGGAGGCTCTCCTCCACCGGCGGCGCAGATGGCGCGGGGGTCGGCGTCGCCGGCGCGGGCGGCGCGGCGCAGGCCGCCAGCGTCGCAAGGATCAGGATCGTCAGACAAAGCAGTAGTCGCATGGTTCTTTCTCTGGGAAGGCGCGCCGCGCATCAGCTCAGCGGCGCAGCGGGCCAAGCTGCACGGCGACGCCGATGACCAGCAGCAGGATCAGCGGCACGGCGCCCCACGCGTCGGGCAGCGCCACGATCGCATCGAGGCCGCGCAGCGCCAGCCCCGCGCCGAGCAAAGAGGACAGCAGCACCAAGCCCAGCTCGAACAGTCGGGAGAGCAGGAACGCGCCGGCCAGGCCGCCGGCGATGAAGATGGCCGCGGCCAGCAGGGTGGTGGGCTCGGCCGGGGTGACGCTGAACGCGCTGAACAGCCAGCTCAGGCCGATGCCGCCGGCCACGAAGCCGACAAAGCCGATCACGAAGCGCAGGCCGACCAGGGCCAGCACGGCGAAGAGCGCGCCGGTGGCCAGCGGCACGATCAGCATCACCGTCTCCGATGGCTCAGCCAGCAGGCTCCGGGTCAACAGCAGGCCCAGCATGAAGCCGGCTGCACCCGCCAGCAGCCAGAACAGTCGCCGCCCGGCCAGCAGCAACACCCCGCCCAAAACAATCTGGATCAACGCGGTCATGGAAATCGTCCTCCACGCAAACGTAGGTCCGGCTATCAGCCGGACAGATCCGCTGATTCGCCTCGAAGCGGGCGTGTCACGCTGGTAGCGTGACCTACGGGCTAATTCGCCTCGAAGTCCTTCAGCGCCAGCTCGTACTGCCGGCTGGGGATTGTGCCCAGCGGGGCCGGCCACTGGCCGGTGAGCGCCTGCACGATGCGGCCTACGTGGACGTGGCTGTTCTCGATGAAGAGGGTGTACTTTTCTTGACGCTGGCCGGCCGCGGCGGTTCCGGCCACGTACAGCCCCGGCGCGTCGGTCTCCATGGTGGCCGGATCGTAGCGCGGCGTCTGGTTCGGCCCTTCCAGCGTCACCCCGGCCTGCTGGAACAGGGTCATGTCGGCCTCGAAGCCGGTGAGCAGCAGCACGAAGTCGGCCGGCTGCTGGATCGTCTCGCCGGTGGGATGGCCCTGCGCGTCCAGCCGGGCCAGCGTGACGTGCTCCGGGGTGATCTCCAGCGGCGCGGTCAGTGGGTGGAAGCCGATCATGCCCAGATCGATCTGCGCCTGCAGGTCGGGCAGAATCCAGTGCTTCACGCTGCGCTCGTCGAACGCGGCGCGGCGATAGCTCAGCGTCACCTGGCTGCCGGCCCGCCAGCAGCGCAGCGCGGCCTCGGCCGCGGAGTTGCGGCCGCCCACGATCAGCAGGCGCCGGCGGAAATAGGGGTGGACATCGTGGAAATAGTGGCTGACGTGGGGCAGGTCCTCGCCGGGGATCTCCAGACGGTGCGGCTGGTGCATGTCGCCGCTGGCCAGCACCACGCGGCGAGCCCGATAGCTGCGCGGGCCGGTCTGGGGCTGGGTCGTCAGCAGAAAGCCATCGCCGGTGGGTCGGATGCCCACCACCGGCTCGTAGCTGTGGACATGCAGATCGAACTGCTCGACGATGCTGCGCAGATAGGCCAGATATTCCTCGCCGGTGGTGCGTCCCTGCGCGGTGTTCTGGATCGGCACGCCCGCGATCTCGATGCGCTCGGTGGTGCTGAAGAAGAGGGTGTCCCGCGGCCACCAGGAGATGGTGTGGCCGATCTGCTGCGCGTCGAAGTGCAGGAAAGAGACGCCCAGCCGTTTCAGGCTGACCGCCAGCTCGATGCCGATCGGCCCTGCGCCGACGATGGCGATCTCCGCGGTGGGAATGGCTGCATTGGGTTGTATCATGGTGGAAATTATACCGGTTTCGACGGCTGCCGCAAGATTTCAGGCCGCCAGCGCCTGCATCTCCTCCACCAGCAGCCACTCCGCGCCCCAATGATCGCGCTGCCAGCGGCCGCGGGCCAGGATCGGCTGCCAGGGGCTGGGCTTGGCCAGGCCCTCGCGCTCCACGGCCACCGCGAAGGTCTGCCCGTCGCTGAGATAGAAGCCGCGGCCGCCGGTCCCGCCGGGCAGACGATAGCCGGCCACCAGGAGCGAGCGGCCGGCCTGCTCGCGCGCCTGGGTCAGCGTGGTGGCCGTGGCAGGCGCGGCCGCGGCCTCCAGCGGCGTTACGCTCACCGGCCAGCCCAGCACCCGCTGCTCCCAGGCCAGCCGCTGCGCCGGCGTCTCCGGTGTCACCGGCTCCAGCGGGAAGTGGAAGGCCATCTGCTGCACGCTGCCGGCCCGCTGCACCTCCCGCAGCTCGGCCAGCAGCGCGGCCCGGCTCGCGCCCAGCCCATCCAGCGCGCCGCACTGGATCAGATGCGTGGCCTCCTTGTCGTGCAGCGCCACGCGGCTCAGCAGATCGCGCAGGCCGCTGAAGGGCCGCTCCCGCCGCGCCGCGATGATCCCTCGCACCGAGCTCTGGCGCAGCTCGCGCACCTGGCCCAGCCCCATCCAGAGCGTGGCGCGCGCCGCGTGCAGCGTGAACTTGCGGCCGCTGCGGTTGACGTGCGGCGGCTGCACCGCGATGCCCAGCCGGCGCGCCTCGGCGATGTAGATGGCCGGGTGGTGGAAGCCGCCCCAGTCGGCCAGCCGCGCGGCGAAGAACTGGGCCGGATAGTGCGCCTTGAGGTAGGCCGAACGGTAGCTGACCCCGGCGTAGGCGGTGGCGTGTCCCTGGTTGAAGCCGTAGCCCGCGAAAGGCTCCACCTGCTCCCACAGCGTCTGCGCCTGCACCGGGGTGAAGCCGGGCCCGCCGGGCGCGGGGCGCATGCAGCCGGCAATGAAGGCCGCCCGCATCGATTCCATCTCCTGCCGCCCGAAATGGCTCATGCCGCGGCGCAACACGTCGGCCTGCTGCCAGCTCAGGCCGGCAATCTCTACGGCGATGCGCAGAATCTGCTCCTGGAAGATCAGCACCCCTTTGGTCCGGCCCAGGATCGGCTCCAGCGTCGGGTGCAGGTAGGCCACCGGCGCCTCGCCGCGATAGCGCAGCACGAACAGCCGCGCCATGCCGCCCAGCGCCGGGCCAGGCTTGAAAAATGCGTTGGCCGTGGCCAGATCCTGCACCCGGCGAGCCTTTAGTTGACGTAACGTGCGCTGCGCGCCGGTGGACTCGCACTGGAAGACGCCGATGGTCTCGGCCCGCGCCAGCAGCTCTGCCGTGGCCGGATCGTCCAGCGGGATCGCGTCCAGCCGGAAGGCCGGCTCCGTGCGCCGCGCCAGCGCGGCCGCGTCGGCCAGCACAGTCAACGCGCGGATGCCCAGCAGGTCCAGCTTGGGCAGGCCGATGGCCTCCACGTCGCTGTGGTCGTACTGGGTGATCAGAAAGCCTTTGGCGGTCCACTGCACCGGCGCGCTGTCGGTCAGCGGGCCGGGCGTGATCACCAGGCCGCCGGGGTGGACGCTCAGGTGGTCGGGCTGGCCGACGATGCCGGCCGCGTCCTGCAGCGCCAGACGCAGCCGCGGCTCGTCCATCTCGGCGATCAGCTCCTCCAGCGTCTTTCTGGAGCGGCGACGCGGGTCGGGGTGCCAGTCCGACGGCAGCAGCTTCACCAGCCGCTCGGTCTCGGCGTCGCTCAGGCCATGCGCCTTGGCGCTCTCGCGCACGGCCGATTTGGGGCGCAGGGTGCTGACCGTAGCCACCAGCGCCACCTGCTCCTCGCCATAGCGGCGGCGCACGTAGTCCAGCACCCGGTCGCGCCGCCGGCTGCAGAAGTCCAGGTCGATGTCGGGCGGATTGGCGCGCGCCGGGTTGAGAAAGCGCTCGAAGAGCAGATCGTGCTCGATGGGATCGACGGTGGTGATGCCCGCGCAGTAGGCCGCCAGGGAGTTGGCCACGCTGCCGCGGGTGCTGACGGGGATCTCCTGCTCGCGCGCGTAGCGCACGATGTCGGCCACCACCAGGAAGAGGGGGCTGAAGCCGTGGCTGGCGATGGTGGCCAGCTCCCGCTGCAGGCGCTGGGCGATGGCCGGCGCGGGCTGGGGACCGAAGCGCTGGTGCAGCCCCTGCTGGGTCAGGCTGGCCAGGGCTGTTTCCGGCGTCTGGCCGTCCGGCAGCTTGAGCGCGGGCCAGATCGGCCGGCCGTCGGGCAGGGCAGGCTGGCACTGCTGCACGATCTCGCCGATGACGGCCAGCGCCTGGGGAAAGGGGGCGAAACGTTCGGCCATCTGGGCTGGGCTCAGCCAGTGCAAGGTCACGGCCGCATCGCCGCGGTCGGGCAGGGCCTGGGGCGGCACGTCGGCCAGCCGGCAGTTCTCGCGCAGCGCGGCCAGCAGGCGCAGCTTGGGCCGGTCTTGGGGCGACAGGCAGTAGACCGGCTGCACGGCCACGGCGTTCAGCCCCAGCCGGTCGCCCAACGCGACGATCTCCTGGGCGATGGCCGTATCGGCTGGCCGGTGCAGCTCCAGCGCCAGGTAGGCCCGCTGTTGGTAGAGGCCGGCCAGCCGGCCCGCGTAGCGCAGCGCGCCGGCCCGGTCGCCAGCCCGCAGGCGGCGCTCGACCCAGCCCTGCCGGCCGCCGCT
>JAJTXO010000690.1 GCA_021463315.1 Caldilineales bacterium
CGGGCCGCCACCAGGCGGCGGAAGTGCGCGTCGATGCGCACCGGATCGGCGCGGCAGCCGGTAAACAGCTCGAATGCACCGACCGCCTGGCCCACGGCCATCCCGCCGCCGTCAGCCACGCGGCAACCGCGCGTCCGAGCTGCCTTCAGGAGCGCGGTCTCGAGCGGGAAATATACGATCTCGGACACCCACAGCGCGGGCTGCAGCAACTCGGCCGCGAGCGGCAGGCCGGGCCGCTTGTCCATGCCGATGGGCGTGGCGGCCAGGTGCTGCACATCGATGCGCACGCCGACGCTGGTCAGCCCTGGGGGCAAGTGCGGCGCCAACGCGTCGACCGCGGCCTGCTCCAGCAGCGCCACCAGGGCCGGTGTGGCGTAGACGGGCACAGAGCCGCTGCCCAGGGCCTGGGCGGTGTTGGCCTCGGTCACGCGGGTGACTGCCGCGCCGGCGATGCCGAGAGGGAGAGCTGTGGACATGGGAAGACTCCTGAATCGGGGGGCTGGGCTGGCCCGGCCGGTTCCGCCGGGGCGCTGCGCAAAGGCCAGACAGAGCAGGCCATCAGCGCAACGGCGGATCGTGGGGCGCGCGCCAGCAGGGCGACTTGTGGCAATGCACCAGCTTCCAGCCGTCGTCGAAGCGGTGGTAGACGCGCGTCTCGTTCTGTTGGGTGCGGGTGACGGTCGCGCCCTGGCGCGAGCGCACCAGCAGGGTGTAGGTGACGATGGCGGTGTCGCCGTAGACCTGCACGCGCGGCTGGAGGATCTCATGCTCCGTGTGGCTGTCAGCGCTGCCGCCCAACGCCTGGGCATGCACCAGGATCTCGCGCAGGTGGAAGTCCACGCCGTCGATGCGCTGGGTGCTGATGTACCACTCGAAGAAGGAGACGTCGGGCGCGCACAGCGCCTCGAAGGCGGCCGCGTCGCCGTCCCAGATGGCTTGCAGATTGCGGTGGAGCAGATCGATGATCTCTTCGTGCATGGGTATCCTGCCAATCGGCGCGCTGGGCGCGCCTCTTTTATTCAAGCCAGCCACCCGACGGGGCCAGCAGGGGTCAGTCCAGCAAGGCCTCAACCTCAGCCTGGCTGAAATAGCGGCGGAAGGCGGCGGTTTCGGCCAGCAGCGACCGCAGCTCTCCTGTCACGGCGGACGACTCCGGGCTGGGCGTTCCAACGCCGAGCGCCAGCCGGAACGCGTCATCCTCTTCGGCCAGGATGCGCACGTGGCCGCTGGCAGCCAGCCACTTCAGCCCGAGCTTGATGGTGGCTGTTCGCTGTGCGGTGGCCGCGGCCAGCCGCGACACGCTGACCAGACCCGCATCGCTGCGCAGGTCGTGCTTAATCAGGCCGGCCAGCCGCCGCACGAAGGCATCCAGTTGATCCAGGTCAGGATCGTCGGCGAAGAGGATGATCTCCTTCGGTTTGACTTGATTCAATGCCGTCTGAAGCTCCGAGCGACCGGGCGGGATCGTCCAGATGATCAACGTGTCGGCCGGAGCCAGCTCGCTGCGATCCTGGCCAGCCAGTATACGCCGGGCTTCGGCTTCACACCACACCGGTCGGTCGGGGCCGCGCAGCGGCGCCAGCA
This sequence comes from Caldilineales bacterium, assembly GCA_021463315.1. Lineage (GTDB taxonomy): Bacteria > Chloroflexota > Anaerolineae > JAAEKA01 > JAAEKA01 > JAAEKA01. Next base: position 1,585 of record JAJTXO010000690.1, read on the forward strand.
GCGCCAGCGGCTGCGCCGCGCGCCGGTGATCGACGATGGCCGGCTGGGCTGGCTGCACAGCCAGCGGCGCATCAGGCCAGGGGCGAGCGTCGATCCACTCGATCTGGACGCGACGCTGGCCGCGCCAGGTGCTGGCGCGCGCGCTGTAGACCAGGTCGAAACGTCCCTCGGGCAAGGGCCAACCGGCGCCCTGCCACCAGATCACCTCCTGCCTGGCGCCGGTTTGATCCTCGATGGTCAGGCGTCGGTGGTCGCGGTGGCGTCCGAGCGTGGCATCGCCGGTCACGATATGGCCCACACTGACCAGGTTCAACGGGGGATTGCCCGGCCCAAAGGGGGCCAATCGCTCCAAGTCAGCGACCAAATCGAGGGAAAGCTCCGCCAGGGGCAGGTAGCCATCGATGATCAACGTTGGCTCGGCCGTCGTTTGACCTGACTGCGCGGCCACGCTGCGGGCCAGCTTGCGCCGAAACTCAGCGATGCGCTCCGGGTCGATGCTCAGGCCCGCGGCCATGGGATGGCCACCGAAGCTGGCCAGCAGCTCGCTGTGAGTCGCGATGGCTGCACTGATGTTACAGCCCTCCACCGAGCGGGCTGAGCCCCGCGCCAACTGGCCGGGCGGCGCGGCCAGCAGAACTACCGGCCGGTGAAAACGCTCGGCCAGCTTGCTGGCGACGATGCCGATCACCCCCGCGGGCCAGGCAGGATGGGCCAGCACCAGCGCGGCGTAGTTCAGCAGCGAGGGGTCACGCTCGATTTGAGCCAATGCGCCCTGGAAGATCTGATCGGTGAGCCGTTTGCGCTCGGCGTTGAGGCCCTCCAACATGGCGGCCAGCACCTGCGCTCGCTGGCTGTCGCGGGTGGTGAGAAACTCCACGGCCAAGTTGGCGTCCCCCAGCCGGCCCAGCGCGTTGAGCCGCGGCGCCAGCTCGAAGCCGATATGCTCCTCGTTCAGCCAGACGGGGTTGATCTCGGCCCGCTGCATCAGCGCGTGCAGGCCCAGCCGCTGCGTGGCGCGCAACTGCGCCAGTCCCTGCTGCAACAGATAGCGCGCGTCGCCGGTTTGGACAGCCACATCGGCCACAATGCCCAGCGCGGCCAGGTCCAGGTGCTGACTGGCGTCGGGCAGCAGCGCCTCGGCCAGCTTGTAGGCCATACCCACACCGGGCAGGGTCG
>JAJTXO010000691.1 GCA_021463315.1 Caldilineales bacterium
CGAGGCGTCCCGCCGGGCCAAGGGCTATCAATAAACGATCACGAGGCGTCCCGCCGGGTCAGATGCGAGTCGTCCGCCACAGCCGGGCGAGGACGCCCTGAAGATCATCTGCCAGCAACAACCACCAACAACCGCCAGCAGCGCGCAGTGGCCCACTCCGGGTTACGAGTTACGAGTTACGAGTTAGCAACCATGACCAAACAAATCACCATCGATCCCGCCCAGATGCGGGCCAGGACTGTTCTGCAAGCGCCGGAGATCCCGATCAACGCCTATGTCTCTGACCCCGCGGCCGAGGCTGCCAGCTATGGCGCGGCGAACCTGGTGCGCATCTACCGCGACATGTTCGCGATCCGCCAGTTCGAAACCATGCTGGACCGCATCAAGAAGGAAGGGGTCTATGAGGGCATCGAGTACAACCACCGCGGGCCGGCCCATCTGAGCATCGGCCAGGAGGCCGCGGCCGTGGGCCAGGCCTATCACCTGACGCCCGACGACTTCATCTTCGGCTCGCACCGCAGCCACGGCGAGATCCTGGCCAAGAGCTTTTCGGCCATCGCCAAGCTGGACGACGCCGCGCTGACGCAGATCATGGAGAGCTATCTGGACGGCGCGCCGCTGCGGGCGGTGGAAAGCTTCGCCGCGGGCAGCGTCCAGGATGTGGCCTTCGACTACGCGCTCTATGGCACGCTGGCCGAGATCTTCGCCCGCGCAGCCGGCTTCAACCAGGGCATGGGCGGCTCGATGCACGCCTTCTTCCCCCCCTTCGGCGTCATGCCCAACAACGCCATCGTCGGCGGCTCGGCCGATATCGCGGTCGGCTCGGCGCTGTTCAAGCGGATCAACCGCCGGCCCGGCATCGTGATCGCCAACATCGGCGACGCGTCCATGGGCTGCGGCCCCGTCTGGGAGGCGTTGATGTTCGCGGCCATGGACCAGTATCGCACCCTCTGGCCGGAGGAGGCAGGGGGCGCGCCCCCCATCCTGTTCAACTTCATGAACAACTTCTACGGCATGGGCGGCCAGCCCTTCGGCGAGACCATGGGCTTCGGCCAGTTCGGCGTCTCCCGGGTCGGCCTGGCGGTCAACCCGGAGGCGATGCATGCCGAGCGGGTGGACGGCTACAACCCGCTGGCCGTGGCCGACGCCATCCAGCGCAAGCGCGCGATCCTGGAGGCTGGCCGCGGGCCGGTGCTGCTGGACACCATCACCTACCGCTTCTCCGGCCACTCTCCCTCGGACGCGTCGGCCTATCGCACCAAGGAGGAGCTGGAGCTGTGGCAGCAGCAGGATTCGCTGTCCACCTATCGCCGCTATCTGCTGCAGAACGGCCATGCCGGCGAAGCTGAGCTGGCCAGCCTGGAGGCCGGCATCCTCGGCCGGCTGCTGGCCGTCACCAAGGCTGCGGTCTCGCTGGAGATATCGCCCCGCATCGCGGCCGACGGCGAGCGCATCGGCCAGGTGATGTTCTCCAACCAGCCGAAGGAGCGACTGGCCGCGGGCGCGCCGGCCGTGCTGCGCCCCAAACTGGAGACCCGCTTCAAGGACACCTCGGCCAAGTTCCGTTTTGGCCTGGACGAGACCGGCAAGCCGCGGCCCAAGATCCGCTGCCTGACCTATGCCGAGGCGATCTTCGAGGCGATGCTGCACCGTTTCTACGAGGATCCGACCATGGCCGCCTGGGGCGAGGAGAACCGCGACTGGGGCGGCGCGTTCGGCGCCTACCGCGGCCTGACCGAAGCCTTGCCCTACCCGCGGCTCTTCAACTCCCCCATCTCCGAGGGCGCGATCGTGGGCACGGCCGTGGGCTATGCCCTCTCCGGTGGCCGCGCGGTGCCGGAGCTGATGTACTGCGACTTCATGGGCCGCGCCGGCGATGAGCTGTTCAACCAGATGGCCAAGTGGCAGGCCATGTCGGCCGGCGTCTTGCAGATGCCGCTGGTGCTGCGGGTCTCGGTGGGCGCCAAATACGGCGCGCAGCACTCGCAGGACTGGACCTCCCTGACGGCCCACATCCCCGGCCTGCAGGTGATGTTCCCGGCCACCCCCTACGACGCCAAGGGCATGCTCAATCTGGCCCTGCGCGGCAGCGATCCGGTGGTCTTCTTCGAGAGCCAGCGGCTCTACCCGGAGCCGGAAACCCTGGTGGCGGGCGGCGTGCCGGTGGAGTACTACGAAGTGCCGTTGGGCGAGCCAGCCCTGCGCCGCTCTGGCCGCGATCTGACCCTCATCACCGTCGGCGCCACCCTCTACCGCGCGCTGGAGGCGGCCGACGTGCTGCAAGACCAGTACAACCTGTCGGCCGAGGTGATCGACGCCCGCTTCCTCAACCCGCTGAACTACGGGCCGCTGGTGGAGTCGGTGAAGAAGACCGGCAAGGCGCTGCTGGCCTCGGACGCCTCGGAGCGCGGCTCCTTCCTGCACACCATGGCCTCCAACCTGACGCAACTGGCCTTCGACTATCTGGACGGCCCCATCGCCGTGGTGGGCGCGCGCAACTGGATCACCCCGGCCGCCGAGCTGGAGGACGCCTTCTTCCCGCAGACCGCGTGGATCCTGGACGCGATCCATCAGCGCATCCTGCCGCTGCCGGGGCATCAGGTCAGCACCGATCAAGGCCTGGACACCCTGGTGCAGCGCAACCGGCTGGGGATCTAGCCGGTTCGGGCAACCGCGGAAAAGCAAGAACGCCCCCTGGCAGCAGGGGGCGTTTTTTTGTGCAATTGTAACTGCTCAGCCGGCGGGTGCGAACACGT
>JAJTXO010000692.1 GCA_021463315.1 Caldilineales bacterium
TTGTTAATCGAGCGCATCGTCGTGACCGACGAGGTTCTCACAGTTGAGTATATCATACCGACTGTGAAGCATAGTCGGTTGAATCCCGTATGGTGTAACTCGTAACCCGGAATGGTGGGAGATGTGCGTGAGTATGTTAAGCTCGGAACAAGCAATCACTCAAATCGAGCATCTCGCCATCCAGAAAAACATCCCGCGATTCCGGGTTACGCATTACGCATTACGCATTACGTGTTACGTGTTACAAGCAACCCATACCCAAAGCCGCATCCCGCGATTCCGGGTTACGCATTACGCATTACGTGTTACGCTCCTCATCCAACGCAGACGATACTGGGTAAAGAAAGTGCTGCCCAGGACGAAGAAGAGAATCGCGCCCTGCAGGACGCCGGCGACGGCCGCGGGCAGACCCATGGTGATCTGAATCTGGTCGCCGCCCACGAAGAGGCCGGCCATCAACACGGCGACGATCAACACCCCAAAGGGGTTGAGCCGCGCCAGCCAGGCGATGATGATCGCAGTGTAGCCGTCGCCGACCACGATGCCCTGCTGCAAGCGATGGGAGATGCCAGCCACCTGGACAAAGCCAGCCAGGCCAGCCAGGCCGCCGCTGAGCACCATCACCAGCAAGATGTTGCGCACAATGCTGATGCCGGCATAGCGGGCCGCGCGCGGGTTCTCGCCGATCATCTTGATCTCGTAGCCCCAACGGGTGCGATCCATGATCAGCCAGACCAGGAAGGCCGCCACAATAGCCAGGGCCAGCCCCCAGTGCAGCCGTCCAGTGGAAAAGAGATCCGGCAGCCAGGCGGTGTCCCGCAGCCGGGGCAGCCACGCGATCTTGGCAAACTCAGCCGTGCCGGGAAAGCCATATCCCTGCGGATCCCGCCAGGGGCCGTAATACAGGTACTGGATCCAGAGCACGGCCACATAGTTCAGCATCAGCGAGGTGATGATCTCGTTGACGCTGAGAAAGGCCTTGAGCATGGCGGGGATCAGGCCCCACAGCGCGCCGCCGATGAAACCAGCTATCAGCATCAGCGGCAGCAAGGCCCAGGCCGAGATACCAGGCGCGACCTGCGGCACGAAAAGCGCCACGCCTGAGGCGGCAAACGCGCCCATGGCCAACTGCCCCTCGGCGCCGATGTTCCAAAACAGCATGCGGAAGGCCACCGACACCGCCAGACCGGTGAGCATCAGCGGCGTCGCGCGCACCAGGGTCTCGCTGACGGCATAGGCGCTGCCAAACGCGCCCTCCACCATGGCCCGGTAGGTGGTCAGCGGGTTGACGCCCACCAGCAGCAACAACACGCCGCAGGCCGCCAGCGCCAGCAGGATGGAGAGGATCGGAACCAGGATGTTGGCCGCACGGGAGGGTTCCATGCGCCGTTCGAATGTCAGTCCCACAGGCTCAGCCTCCGGAATCCATGGACGCGGCCAGGCTCGCAGCCAGTGGCAGCGTCTCGCCCGGCTCGGGTGCAGCGGCCGCGGCGTGTTCGCCGGCCATCATCAAGCCCAGTTCGTCGCGGTTGGCGTCCTGCGCCGGCATGATGCCCATCACCCGGCCTTCGTACATCACCGCGATGCGGTCGCAGATCGACAGCAGCTCATCCAGGTCCTCCGAGACCAGCAGCACCCCCGCGCCCAGAGCCCGCTGCTCCAACAGGGTGCGCTGTACACTCTCGGTGGCGCCCACATCCAGGCCGCGCGTGGGGTTGACCGCCACCAGCAGCCCTTTGCCAGCCGTGATCTCCCGGGCCAGGATCACCTTCTGCAGGTTGCCGCCGGACAGCAGGCGCACCGGCCGCTCCGCGCTGGGCGTGGCAATCTGGAAGGCGCCGATCAGCCGCTGGGCGAACTGGCCGATGGAGGTGCGGTTCAGGAAGGGTCCTTTGGACAGCGGCGCTTTGCGGTAGTCTTTGAGGATCAGGTTGGAGCTGACGGGCAGGTTGCCGGCCAGCCCCGTGCCCAGCCGGTTGGCTGGCACATAGCTCAGCCCGTCGTCGATGATCTGATGCGGGGTGTGGTTGGTCACATCCTTGAGCTGCCCCTGAATGCCGCCGCAGCGCACCAGCACCTTGCCCCGAGTCACCTTGCGCAGCCCGGTGATGGACTGAGCCAGCTCGCGCTGGCCGTTGCCGGCTACTCCCGCGATGCCCAAGATCTCTCCGGCGTACACCTCCAGGCTGGCGCCGTTCAGTGCAGGCAGCCCTTTGTCGTTCAGCGCGTGCAGGTCTTCCACCGCGAAGAGCACCTGTTGGCGCACCTCTGCGGTGACCTGGGGCTGGAAGGGGGGCTTTTCGACGCGGAAGAGCACCGTGCGCCCCACCATCAGTCGGGCCAGATCGGCCTTGCTGCTGCCGGCGGTGTCGATAGTCGCCTCTACCTTGCCGCCGCGCAGCACCGTCACCCGGTCGGAGAAGCGCACCACCTCGTCCAGCTTGTGGGTGATGAAGATCACAGCCTTGTTGCCCGCATGGCCGCGCGTGGCTGGCTCCTGGATCATGCGGCGCAGGGTCTGGCCCAGCTCCTCCGATTCTTGCGGCGTCAGCACGGCCGTCGGCTCGTCCAGAATCAGAATGTCGGCGTTGCGGTAGAGGGTCTTGAGAATCTCGACGCGCTGCTGCTCGCCCACGCCCAACTGCCAGATGTAGGCTTCAGGATCGACCGCCATCTTGTAGCGCTGGCCCAGCTCCTTGATTTCCCGCGCCGTGCGTTTCATGTCCAGGCGAAAGGCTGGCTGTTTGAGCCCC
>JAJTXO010000693.1 GCA_021463315.1 Caldilineales bacterium
GACCGGCCCGAGCGGGGGCTAGCTATTTTCTAGCCGGCTATTTTCTAGCCCAAGCAGGTCCGGCCGGTCGGTGATGATGCTGTCCACCCCCAGGCCGATCAGCCGGCGCATCTCGGTGGGCTCGTTGACGGTCCAGGTGTTGATCTGCTGGCCGCGGCCGTGGGCCGTGCGCAGCAACTCCGGGTTTACCTGCTCATAGTGGGGATGCAGCGCCCTCAGCCGCAGGAGATGGCGCGGCCAGCCTTGCCTGAAACCAAAGGGCAGATCGGGCGCGTAGAGCAATCCCAGCGGAATCGAGCGGTCCATGCGCGCCAGCCGTCCCAGCAGCACCGGGTTGAAAGAGGAGACGATGCAGCGGCCGGCCAGGCTGTGGCGGCGAAAGGCCTCGGCGATGCCGGCCTCCAGCCCATCGCTGCGCAGACGAAAGCGCTTGGCCTCGATGTTGAGGAAGGCGCTGGCTGGCAGCGCCTCGATCACCTCGTCCAGCGTGGGGATCGGCTCGCCGGCGAATTGGGGGCCGAAGTGGCCGCCCGCGTCCAGCTCGCGCAGTTGCGCCAGCGTGCTGGTCACCACGCGGCCGGCCACGCTGCAGATGCGTTGCAGGTCGTCGTCGTGGAAGACCACCAGGTGGCCGTCGGCCGTGCGCTGCACGTCGAACTCCACGCCATCCGCGCCGGCCGCCATGCCGGCCGCCATGCCGGCCAGGGTGTTTTCGGGGGCCAGGCCGCGCGCGCCGCGGTGGCCCAGGTTCAGGGGACGGGTCATCGGTTCAGCCATTCAGGTGTACCTCATTGCTCACCAAGGGCTCGCCCGGGTCAGCCAGGCCCGAAGCCAGCCGCGCCAGCCGCGCGCCGTCGATCATCTCGATCGGCTTGCCCTGGGCCCAGCGGCCGGCGGCCGCGCTGATGCTGCCGGTGGTGACCAGGAAGCCGCGCGGCGCGGCCTCATGCTGCATCACGCCGTACAGATCGCGCACGATGCTCTCGCCGACCGCGCTGCGATAGCGCTTGCATTGCACGATGGCTCGTTCACCTCGGGGCGACACGACCCACAGATCGATGCCATGATCGTGGCTGTCGGGTGTGTTTTCGACGAAATAGCCCCGGCTGCGGAACAGTTGTTTGACCCAGACTTCGAATTCGTTGGGGTCCATGGTCTGCAGCTCTTCCAGCGATTGCCCCGCGGCCTGGCCCTGGGGCGCGGGCGGCTGTGGGCGCCACTGATCTCTGACCACCATGGCCCAGCCGGTGAAGACAAACGCGCCGAGGCCCAGCGTCAAGGCCAGGGCCGCCCATCGCAGGGCGGCCGACGCCGGCCCCAGCGCGCCGCTGATCAGCAGGCCGCTCAGCAGCGCAACCAGCAGCCAAAGCGCGCTCAAGAGGGGGAGCATGTTACGCCGGTTCAACGCTGGCTCCTGTTCTCCCCTTGGGCTGCGCTGCCGTGGCGCGGGGCTGGGTGGTAGCTACCATCTGGAAGCCCGCCTTGGCCAGGACCATCGGCAGATCGGCCGCGTCGGCGAGGAGTGGGGCGCGCTGCGCGTCGGACAGCTCCTCCCAGGGCAGCAGGCGCGCGCTGGTTTTGGCCTGCACGTTCTCGCCACCCGGATCATAGCGCCAGCCGGCCCGCTGCCGCACGGCCAGGAAGCGCTCCTGTTCCAGCCGGGCCAACTGTTCCTGCTCCTGGGGTGAAAGACGAAAGGTCGCGGCGTCCCAGTCGGTCAGCGGCGCCAGGCGATAGCCCAGCGTGGCCAGATGTTGGCCGATGGCGTCCGCCTCGGCCAACTCCCATTGGCGCAGTTCCTCGGACAACTGGCTCCACGGAACCAGCAGCGAGTTGGTCGCGGCCTTTTCCCCTGCCTGCCGTTGGCGACGCACGTAGTTGATATGCAGCCCCCGCGCGAGCTGCGTCAGGGTGTCCCCCTGGATCACCTGCGGCGTGCAGGTGTTGTCCAGCAGGCCAAAGACGTGCAGATTGAACGCCTGGACATACCCTTCCGCGTCCGCGCCCAGCAGTTGCGCCCGCCGCTCCTCCGCGACACGCGTCACCAGCCGGGTCGCCTGCGCGGGCAGTTGTCGCAGGCGGTGCGAGATGTCCAGCGCGGTGCGCAGCCCCAGAAAGCCGTCGCTGAAGCAGATGAAGATCACCGCGGGGGCCGGATAGCCAGCGCCGGCCTGGAACAGCGTCGCTTCCTGGAAGTCGGGGCCGCGCACGTCAAGGGCCAGCGGCGCCAGATCGCACGCCTCGGCCAGCTTGGGATAGCGCCGGCTGAGCGCCTGGCATTTAGCCTCAGCCTCCAGATCGATCACCGTGACGCGCAGCTTGCCCGCGGGCCAGTGGCGCATGCGGCCATACCATTCCCGCGCCGCCTGCACCACCAGCCCCTCGCCCAGCCGTCCCAGCCCGATCACCATGATGTGCGCCGCGTTGGCCGCGGCCGCTGGGCTGGCGGCCGTTCCATAGGGATAGCTCACCGCGAAGCTGTTCCAGAGCTGCCGCGCGCCGCGGTCGTAGATGTTGAACAGCTCCAGCCGCAGCGGCACGTCTTGCTCCCCCATCATCTCCAGCGTCTGGGCCAGCTCCACCAGCACCGGGTCTTGCAGATGGATGGTGCAGAGCAGCGCATGGCGGCGCCGGCGGCCTGAGGGGGTGCGCAGCAGCCGGCCGGCCTGCTGGGCCACCTCGACGTTGCGGATGTCCTCGATGACCGAGATCAGATGCGCGGCGCGCAGGACGCCGGCCCGCCGCAGCACAT
>JAJTXO010000694.1 GCA_021463315.1 Caldilineales bacterium
CACGATCTGCTGCACCCGCTCGATGAAGCGGCGATAGTCGGCCTCAGGGGTGCTGTGCGCCTCGTCGCCGCCGATGTGGAGGTAGGGGCCGGGGGTCAGCGCGGCCAGCTCGCCGATCACGTCGTCCAGGAACTGATAGGTGAGCTCCTTGTCGATGCACAGCGAGCTGAAGCCGACCTCGATGCTGGTGTACAGGTCGGGCGCCACGCCGTCGCAGTTCAGCTCCGGGTACGACGCCAGCGCGGCGTTGGTGTGGCCGGGCAGGTCGATCTCCGGCACGATCTCGATGTAGCGGCTGGCGGCGTAGGCCACCAGATCGGCGTACTCGGCCTGGGTGTAGTAGCCGCCCGGGTCGCCGTCCACCGCTGTGCTGCCGCCATATTCCGCCAGCCGCGGCCACGATTCGATCATCAGCCGCCAGCCCTGGTCGTCGGTCAGGTGCAGATGCAGCCGGTTCAGCTTGTACAGCGCCATCAGATCGACGACCCGCTTGACCTCGTCCACGGTGCGAAAATGCCGCGCCACGTCCAGCATCATGCCGCGCCAGGGATAGCGCGGCGCGTCGCGAATGAACACCGTGGGAATGGACCAGGGGCCAGGCTGTCCCGCGCCGCGCTCCAGCCCGGCCGGCAGCAGTTGGCGCAGCGTCTGCACGCCGTAGAAGAGGCCGGCTGGCTGGCTGGCCGTGATGGTCACGCCGTCGGCCGTCACGCTCAGCTCATAGCCTTCGTCGCCCAGCGCCTGATCGGCGCCGACCAGGGTCAGGCGGATCGCGCCCGTTGGCTGCGCCTCATCGTTGGCCAGCACGGACAGCCCGCCCAGCCGCTGAGCCAGCTCGGCGCCGATGGCCGCCAGCTCGGCGCTGCCAGAGTCCACGACGATCTGGGTGTCGTCGGTCACGGCAAAGCTATCGCCCGTCTCGCGCAGGGAGACCGGCAAGGGAATGATCGGGTTCATGGGTAAGGGTCCTTTCGTCTCGAAAGTTGCTGTAGACTGAGAAGCTGTGGCGCTGGACGCGGGACCGGCCGAAGCCGCTGCGCCGCTGGCATTGCCGGCCCGCGGCTCGGTGGTCAGGCCAAAGCCGGCGGGGAAAAGAGGATCAGCATCTCGCGGCAACTGATCCACCGAGCGCGGCCAGGCGACAGGCAGCTTGCCGCTGAAGGGCGCATGGCCGAACAGCGCGTCGGCCACGCCGGCCCCCTCGCTGCCCGGCAGCCAGGCCATCACCACCGCATCGGCCAGCGGCAGCAGCTCGGCGATATCCACCGGACGGCCCGCCACCACCACCAGCACCAGCCGGCGCACGCTCGCGCGCAGACGCTGCGCCGCGGCCAGGTCGGCCGGCGGCAGGGCCAGGTCGGCCGAATCGCCCACCCCCTCGGCATAGGGGCGCTCGGCCACCACCGCCACGCCCACGTCGGCGATCAGCGGCCGGCCCGCGGCGTCGTTGAACGCATCGAAACGGCCAGCCGCGTCGAAAGCCACGGTGGAGCCGGGCTGGCTGACCTGCTGGAGACCTTGCACGATGGTCGTGCCGTCGGTGACAGGGCCTGCCTCGCCCTGCCACTGGGTGGCCCAGCCGCCGATCTGGATGCCGATATCGTCCGCGCCTTGGCCGCTCACGTAGATCAGCGGGGTGTCGTCCAGCAGCGGCAGCGTCCGGCCCTCGTTTTTGAGCAGCACCAGCGACTGGCGCACAGCCTGGCGGGCTAGCTCCCGGTGCGCCGCCGAGCCAACTACCTCCAAGGGCGCGCCCGGCTGCATGGGATCGCCGTCGAACAGCCCCATCTCGAACTTGACGCGCAGAATGCGGCCCACCGCCTCGTCGATGCGCGCCTCGGTCACGTCGCCCCGCTGCACCGCCCGGGTCAGGGTGTCGATGAACAGCTTGTAGTCGTAGGGGACCATCACCATGTCCATGCCGGCGTTGATGGCGGTCGCCACGTCGGAATCGTAGTCGCCGGGAAGCTGGTCGATGCCTTGCCAGTCGGAGACGACGAAGCCCTGAAAGCCCAGCTCGCCGCGCAGCAGGTCGGTGAGCAGCGCGCGGTTGCCGTGCATCTTGACGCCGTCGATGCTGCTGAAGGAGGCCATCACGCTGGCCGCGCCCGCGTCGATGGCGGCCTGGTAGGGGGGCAGATGCACCCCCCGCAGCGTGGCGTCGTCAATGGAAGCGTCGCCCTGGTCCAGCAGATAGGGCACGATGATCTCGGTGGTGGAGCTGCCAAAGGCCGTGCCGCCGTCGGCGATGAAGTGCTTGGGGGTGGCCAGCACGGTGGCGGGATCGCCGAAGCGCTGGCCGTCGGCGTCGTTTTGCAGCCCCTGGATGTAGGGAACGGCCAGCCGGCTGACCAGGGCCGGATCCTCGCCGAAGCTCTCGTAGGTGCGCCCCCAGCGGATGTCCTGCGGCACGGCGACCACCGGCGCGAAGTTCCAGCGGATGCCGGTGGCAGCCATCTCCCGCGCGGTGGCCTGGCCGATGCGGCGCATGAGGTCGGGATCGTCGGCCGCGCCCAGGCCGATGTTGTGGGGGAAGACGGTCGCGCCGACCACCGCGGCATGGCCATGCACCGCGTCGACGCCGTAGAGCAACGGAATGCCCAGCCGGGTCTCGCGCGCGGCCTGCTGATAGCCGCTGACCATCGCTAGCCAGCCGGCTGGCGTGTTGTTGGCCGGCGATCCGCCGCCGCCGCTGAGCACTGAGCCGATGAAATAGCGGGTGACTTCAGCGGGGGTGATGCTGTTCTT
>JAJTXO010000695.1 GCA_021463315.1 Caldilineales bacterium
CCAGTCCCCAGTCCCCAGTCCCCAGCCCCCAGCCCCCAGCCCCCGTGATCGGTAATCGGTTAGCCGCGCAGCCGCACCACGGGTAGAAACATCCGATTGGGCTGGCTCTCGAAATGATAGCCAATGTCGGCCAGCCCCTGGTCGTTGCGGCCATCGGTGCGCGTGGTAGAGAGGTGCAGCCCCAGCGCCTGGGCTGTCTCCGCGCAGGCGTCCACCAGAGGGCTGTTGCCTCCCTGCCCCGCGCCCGTCTGCAGCAGATAATAGGCGCCGCGCGGGCCGCTGCTGAACTGTGGGTCGGTGTGCAGATCGCTTCCGCCCGCCGGCACGCCGTGATAGTCGCCCAGGCGGTTGTCGAACAGATTGTTGCGTGTGCTTTGGCGGGGCTGGCCGCCGCCGCTGCGGATGCCATAGTCGTTGCCGACGATCACGTTGTAGATCAGGGCGGGAGCCGCGCCGGAGACCAGCAGCATCCCATCGCCGTTTTGGTTGCGGCCGTTGTGAACGATGGAGTTGTGGCGCAGCGTAGCCTGCGAGCCGGCGATGTAAAGGCCGGCGCCGCCGCCGCTGGCCCGGTTGCCGTTCACCAGGTTGTTCTCCAGGGCCGGCGCCGCGTTGATCAGCACCGCGCCCCCGCCCAGGCCGCCAGCCTGGTTGTCGCTGATCTGATTGCCGGTCAGTCGGGCGTTGCTGTCCACCAGATAGACGCCGCCGCCGTGCTGGTTGGCCACGTTGCGGCTGATGGTGTTGTCGATGATCTGGCTGCTGTCGTCGGTCATCACCAGCAGACCACCGGCCAGGTTGGCGCGGTTGCCCGCGATGGTGTTGGATTGCAGCGTGACGCGCGAGTTGTCGTTGATCACCACCGCGCCGCCGCTCTCGCCGGCCTGGTTGCCCGTGAAGACGTTGAAGCGGATCACCGGGTCGGCGTGGATATTGACCACCACCGCGCCGCCGAAGCGGCTGGCGATGTTGCCGATGAACTCGTTGTTCTCCACCAGCGGATGGGAGTTTTCCTCGATCTGCATCGCCGCGCCGTCCAGCGCCTGATTGCCCTCGAAACGATTGTGGCTGACGGTAGGTTGGACGTTGGCAAACAGCTTCATTCCGGCGCCCACCTCGGTGGCCCGGTTGAAGCTGATCACATTGCTGACCACCGATCCGCTGGCGTTGGTCTGATAGACCAGCCCGCCGCCGTCGATGCCGGCCGTGTTGCGCAGCACCTGGTTGAAGGTCAGATCGGCCCGCGCGCTCTGCTGGGCGACGAAGGCGCCGCCGAATTTGGTGGCCGCGTTCTCGGTGAAGGTGTTGCCGCTCAGCCGCGCCTGCCCACCCGCCATGTAGACCGCGGCGCCGTCGATGGCCTGGTTGCGGTGGAAAGTGTTGCTGGTCAGCGTCGCCTGGGGAACATAGTGCAGATGGATCGCGCCGCCCACCTGCGCCTGGTTGGTCTCGAAGACGCTGCCGCTCACCTGCAGCGAGTTCTGATCGGCAAAGATCGCGCCTCCCGTGGCGTTCGCCGCCCGGTTGCCCAGGAAACGGCAGTTGGCCACGGTGAGCTGGCTGTTGCCGTGCAGGCGTATCCCTCCGCCAGCCTGGTGCGCGGTGTTGGACTGCAGCGTGCAGTTGCGTAGGGTCGCCGTCGAGGTGGAAATGCTCAGCGCGCCGCCATAGCTGCTGCTGCTGCCGCTGATCACTGTGCCATCCATGTTCAGCGTCGAGCCTTCCACCAGCACGCCGCCGCCCAGATTGGCCGAGACGCCGTTTTCGATGCGTCCGCCGTTGATCTGAACCGTGGAGCCGCCGCCGATCGCCACGCCGCCGCCGACCGAGGCCGTGTTGTTGCGCACGGTCACCGTCTCCAGCAGAGGATCTGATCCGCTGAAGATGCCGACGCCGCCCCCCTGGCCGGAGACGTTGTTGCCATAGATGCTCAGATCGCGCAGCGTTGGCCCTGCCCCGTTGCGCATCAGCACGCCGCCGCCAGCCTGGCCGCCTCCGCCCGTCACCCCCAGCTTCCCGACTGTTGTCGAGCGGCCGATGGCGCCGTCGAGGGCTGAGATCACCGGCTGGCTGCCGTTGCCGTTGACGATGGTAGAAGCGGCGCCCACTCCCATCAGGCTGATCCCGGCGCGCAGGGTGATGTTCTCTCGATAGACGCCGCTGCCGATGCGCAGCGTCACGCCGGGCGCCGAGGCATTGATCGCCTGTTGGATGCTGGAATAGCGGCAGCCGCTGGGGCAGATATCAACGGCTTCTTCCTGGGCGCGGGCAGGCGCGGGGCGCGCTGCCAGCAGGAGGGTCAACAGCACAAACAGCGACAAAAGAGGTGCGGACTTGCTGCGAGGGAGACGGCGACAGGCGACATACATAACAGATGCTCCACAGTACAGGTTTTTCACAGCTCAAACCCAGGCAGAAGGCGCCTTCTCCGGCGTGGCCGAGGAACACCAAGCTGCCTGCGGGCGTAGTTCGTTGCTGTACAGGGCAGTATAGAGAATGCGCTGGGCGCCGTCAATGGGAAATTAGTACTATGCGGCGACGGCCAGCGCGGCTGACGTCAGGGCGCTGGGGTGGCGTTGGGGTCGGGGGTAGGTTGATCGCCCGGCGCCGGCGGGGGAAGCGGCAGCGGCTGGGTGATCTGGTTCGACGCCTGCACCGCGTCGCCGCTGGCCGCCCACGCCTCCGGCCAGCGGTCGTGCCAGCCCCAGATGCCTTCCACCCACAGCGACGCCGGCAGCGCGCCGC
>JAJTXO010000696.1 GCA_021463315.1 Caldilineales bacterium
TACTCCCTACTCCCTACTCCCTACTTCCTACTCCCTACTTCCTACTCCCTACTCCCTACTCCCTACTCCCTACTCCCTACTCCCTACTCCCTACTTCCTACTCCCTACTCCCTACTCCCTACTCCCTACAACGCCGGCCCCGCCAGTTGACGGATCTTCAGACCGGTCTCGCGCCAACTGATCTGCGACAGGCCCAGCTTTTTGCGCAGTTGCTCCGGCGCCATGCCGGTGCGGTAGTCGCGCACCGCCGCCGTCCAGCGCAGCGCCTCGAAGGAGACAGATTTCTGTTCGATGCCGGCCAGCTCGCCCACATCGCCCAGAACGTATTCCAGGTTGCGTGCGGTACACTCGAACAGGTGCGTCTCTGGCTTGTACTGCGCGATATACTGGCGCATCACCTGCAGAAACTGGGGGGCCAGCACCAACTTGCGCTCCTTGTGGCGCATGCGGGCCATGGGATAGCGCACATACAGCACCGGCGAACGCGGGTCGGAGCTGTCGATATGCTCGAGCTTGATGCCCATGCACTCGCTCTTCTTGATCGCCGTCTGCAGGATCAGGCTGACCAACACGTAGGGGCGGGCGTCCGGCTTGCGCGCCCAGAGCAGATCGCGGCTATAGCGCAGCAGGCGCTCCACCTCGTTGTCGTAGAGGATCTGCGGCAGGGGGGTACTCACCGGCTGATGGGCGATGGGCGCCGCCGGGTCGCTGGCGATCACGTCGGTGTCGTGTAGCCACTTGAAGAACACCTTGAGCGTAGTCAGCCGGCGGGCGTAGCTCTTGGGGCTGCACGGCGTGCCCCGTTCACTCAAAATCCAGGTCAGGAAGTTCTCCAGGTCGTGGGTCGAGATGCGGCTGATGTTGCTGTTGGGCGAAATATACTTCATCAGCAGCCGCAGATCGCCCATGAAGGCTTTGACCGTGTTCTCGGAAAAGCCCTGACGGATCATATAGCCGTGAAAGCCGCTGACCGCGGCGGTCAGCGACGAGCGGGCGCTGAGGGGGCCCAGCGCAGCAACGGGGGCGGACATCGAACCAGGGCGGCCAGGCGATGGAAAGAGCGTTGGTTGGTCGATGCTCATGGAAGGAAACCTCCGCGGAAGGATAGTCGGTTGGCTACGCGCCGATTTCGCGTAGTGCAGTTTCCATAATAGCACACCCCCAACGTTTTGTCAAGAGGATACAAAAAACGTCCGTGCCAGCCAGGGATTGGCGCCCACGATCTGCTGGTGACAGAGCGCTAGCCACGACTCTGCGTGGCGATCACCCACGATGCGGTGTCTACATCGTGGGGCAGGACCAGGCGCGCCAAGGGCAATTCGACGCGCACCAGGGTGCCGTGGCCGTGGGGGCCGAACTGCGAGGTGAAGGTGATTTTTCCTCCCAGCCATTGGACGCGTTCGCGCATAGTCAGCACCCCCATGCTGCCGCGCTCCAGGTAGTGGGTTTCGGTTTGATCGGTCGCCATGCCCTCGCCGTCGTCCTCGATTTCGATGATCAACGACGTGGGCTGCACGTAGACCCGCAGCCAGGTGTTCTGAGCGTTGGCGTGCTTGCGCACATTGGCCAGCGCCTCCTGCGCGATCAGGTAGACGGAGGTTTCCCCTGGCTTGTTGGCGATCTCAGGCATGACCCCCTCGACGGTCATGCTGATCACCATGCCGCGGCGACGCTGCTGATTGATGTAGCCGTGCAGCGCGCCGATCAGGCCGCGGCTCTCCAGCAGCAAGGGGCGCAGCTCCAGCAGCGCCTGGCGCAGCTCCTGGTTGGCCTGTTGCGCCAGCTCGCGCAGCAGATCGAATTCCGGCGCCAGCGCGGCTGGCTGCGCCACGGCCAGCTTGCGCGCGACCTCGATGTGCATCAACAGCGATCCCATCAGTTGCGCCGCGCTGTCGTGCAGATTGCGCGCCAGGTGATGGCGCACCTCCTCCTCCGCCTGGAGGATGCGGTCCCGCTCCTCGCGCAGGGAGCTGTAGAGACGGGCGTTTTCGATGGCCACCGATGCCTGGCCGGCCAACGCGGTCAGCCAGTCCAGGTCTTCGGCGCTGAAGCCCGACGCCCCTTCCCGATTGAGCACCAGCAGCACGCCCAGCGTCTCCTCCTTGACCAGCAACGGCGCGCACAGCATGGTGTGCAGCCTGGGTCGGCTGTCATCCTCCCCCGGCGAGACGAAGATCGTCTCGGAGCTGATCTGGTTGACGATCTGCGGTTGGCCCGTGCGCACCACAAGCCCGATGATGCCATGGTCCAGCGGCGTGCGCTGGCCGCGCCAGGGGAAGGCAATCTCCCCGTGGACGATGACGAAGGCGACCTCCCGGCTCTTTTGATCGACCAGCAGCAGCGCCGAGCCTTCGGCCCCCAGGGCATTGGCGGCCACCTTGGTGGTGAACTTGAGCACATCGTCGATCTCCAGCGAGGAGGAGATGACCCGGCTGACGTCGTAGAGCAGGCTGCTCTGGGTCAGGCGGCGTTGCAGTTGGTAGCGTTCGCTGGCCAGAGTGGCCAGCGACGCCAGCGTTTGGGTCAAGGCGTCCGCGGCCGCGATGGCCGGGCTGTCCGGCGCCAGCGGCGCGGCAAAAACCAGACTCAGGCCCCCAACCAAGGTGCGCCCTTCGTAGATGGGAATATGCGCGAGGGGCTGTTCCGGCGATGTCGTCGGCCGCGCCGGGGGGGCGTTGGTCAGCGATCCGCCCCCCAGCGGCATCCAATCCTCCAGCCACAACAGATCCGTCTCCCAGAC
>JAJTXO010000697.1 GCA_021463315.1 Caldilineales bacterium
AATTCGTAATGCGTAATGCGTAACCCGGAGTCAGCGGGGAGCGTCTCTCACGGCTTGAGTAATTCGTAATGCGTAATGCGTAACCCGGAGTCAGCGGGGAGCGTCTCTCACGGCGTCGTTTACGGGTTGCGAGTTAAGGATCGCTTTCACGGTTCCGGGTTCCGGGTTACGAGTTACGAGTTACGAATTACGGCATGGTACCACGGGGAGGCGCGTGCGTCAAGGCTTGCTTGCGTCGGAGATCGATGCTATACTGTCGCCGCTGAACATCGCGTCTGTTGCACCGATGAATCCTCTGTTGCGATCCCGTTTACCGACTGATTTGGAGGCACCCATGGCTAGAACTGCCCGTGCGTTTGCTGTCGTTCTTCTGTTGATCGCTGTGGCGCTGCTGGCCGCGGCTTGCGGTGGTTCGACTGGCACTGAGACTGGCGCGGCAACGCCGACTCTGGAGCCTGTTCCTGTCGATGTGCTGGCCCGGCAACTGGCGGCCTACGCTGGCCCGATTGGCGTGTTGCAGGCGCCCGGCGAAACGCTGGAGCGCCCCCTCAACCTGGTGGGCATCACCCAGGCGGTCAATCTGACGGGCGGCGATCCGCCCTGCCCCGGCTTCGTCGACACCATGCCTGACTACGTGTTCGATCTGAAGACCGATCTGGCGGCGCTGAACATCTCTTTCGTCGGCACAGGTCTCAGCACCTTGATGGTGGTTACACCCGCGGGCCAGGACATTGTCTGCACCGATGTCGCAGACCAGGAGATCACCCTGACGCCGAGTCTGGAGCTGCCGCAGCCAGCGCAGGGGCGGTACATGGTCTACGTGGGCCGCGGCAACCTGTCGGGCGCAAACGCTGGCAAGCTCACCGTCAGCGGCCAATAAGCTGGCGATGCTGGCTCTCAGGCCAGGCTTCTGACTACCTCGTTAAGAACACACGCGCGGAATCGCTCGGGACGGTCTCCTGACCGAGCCCGTGTACGCGCATCGCTCGGGCCGGTCTCCTGACCGAGCCCGTGTACGCGCATCGCTCGGGCCGGTCTCCTGACCGAGCCCGTGTGTGCATATCGCTCGGGCCGGTCTCCTGACCGAGCCCGTGTACACGCATCGCTCGGGCCGGTCTCCTGACCGAGCCCGCGTGTGCGCATCGCTCGGGCCGGTCTCCTGACCGAGCCCGTGTACATGAATGGATGCCATGAAAACCTACACCTTTCACATCACCGTTGACTACATGCCCAAGACCTGGCGTCGTGTCGAGCTGGCTGAGCACCAAACCCTGCGCGATCTGCACGTAGCCATCCAAGATGCGTTCGATTGGGACCCAGACGACGACATCGCCTTCATCGTGGGCGACAAGCCGCTGGAGGGGGGCGAGATCTACGACCTGAGCTTCGACGACGACTGGGACGTTGATGAGTATGATGCCGACTGGGACGAAGATGAGGATGGAGACGATGAGGACGGGGGAGTTGACGCCTTGATCGATGGTCTGTCGGCGCTGGCGGCGGACGATAGGTCTCCGTCCGAGAAGCTGGAGGAAATGCTGGTGCTGTTGGAGAACGACCCCCAAGCGCGCTCCCAAGTGCGCCAGATGCTGATCGACGAGATGGGCCTGCCCGCGTTTATGGCTGACATGATTCTGAACGGCCTGCGTTCGTTGACGGGGATGCTGTCTGAAGAGCAGTTGACGGCCTTCATGGACAATGAGCTGGCGGTCAAGAACGCCGCCATCACCACCCTGGAATCGCTGGGCCTGGGAGTGGACAAGACGATGCTCTACGTCTACGGCGAAGATGAGTGGCGTTTCATCGTGCGCGTCGAGACGATCAACGACAGCGCCGGGGATGACGCCTTTTATCCACTGATGCTGGATGGCGACGGGCCGGCCCCGGAGCAGTACTTCGACGACGATGAGGAGGGCGACGATGGGCTGGCCTGGCTGTGGGAGGAAGAGGACGACTCCGAGGAGGAGGATTAGCGCAGGCCGGTGGCCAGAGGAGCAAGGCGTCGGCTGGCAGCGCTGCTGGCAATCGCTTGGTTGACGAACGCGGCCGTGGCCGCGGCCCAGGAAGGTGGGCCGCTGGCTGGCCGCGTTTTCTTGCCCGCCATCAGCGTGGGCGCAGCCGTGAGCTGCCAGCCTCTGTCTGGCGCCAGCTATGGCGCGCTGAGCGTGCTGCCGCCGCCCAGCGACCGGCCGGCCGAGCAGCACGCCGATCTGAATCTGGCCCTGCGCGGCTACACACCCACGGCCGGTCATCTGGGGCTGGTGGACTATGGGGGACCGACCGATCCTGGCGCGCCGCAGTTGCCGGGCCTGTTCAGCGACAGTCGCACCGCGGCTTTCGTCAGGCTGCACCGGGTCTACGATTGGAACTGGGCCTGCAACTGCCGCGGCGGGCCGTTGGTGGATCCCGCCGCAACCCTGGCTGAGCTGGCTGCCACTCCCGGCGAGACGCTGCACGTGCCCGATTCGGGCTACACCATCGGCAGCGGCTACGAGGTGCTGGTGCTGTACGCCGCGCCCGATCGCATCACCCTGAAGTACACCCGCAACGACAACGTGGTGCATGGCTTCACGCTGCACCTGGAGCATCTCTGCGTGGATCCGCCCCTGCTCAGCCTGTATCGCAGTTTGAATGCCTCTGGCCGCGGCCAGTTGCCAGCCCTGCGGCCGGGCCAGGCCGTGGGCCGCGCGGCCGGCGCGACGGTTGGCGTGGCCATCCGCGACAGCGGCTCCTTCAT
>JAJTXO010000698.1 GCA_021463315.1 Caldilineales bacterium
AATCGTGAAGTACTGAGGAAGTAGGCAAGTAGGCAAGTAGACAAGTAGGCAAGTAGGCAAGTAGGCAAGTAGGCAAGTAGGCAAGTAGACAAGTAGGCAAGTAGACAAGTAGGAACAGTAGTTCACGATTCTCATGCAAAGCCGCTAAGAATGCCAAAAATTTCTGCCCTTTGCGGTCTTTGCGCCTTTGCGTGAGACAACAATCGTGAAGTACTGAGGAGATAGGCAAGGAGGAAGTGGACACGTGGACTGGACGCGCGCTGTGGCCGGTCTTTGTGCAGCAAATCGGTAGGGGCTGGACCGAGCCAGCCCAGAAAGGAAACGAGACTATGCCACAAATCGATGCGATCATCGCTCAGATGACGTTACAAGAGAAGGCCGCGCTCTGCACGGGCGCCACCGCCTGGACGACCACGCCCATCGAGCGGCTGGATGTGCCCGAGCTCTTCGTGGCCGACGGGCCGCATGGCGTGCGTCGCGTGCCTGACGCGGCGTCCATGGCCATCGGCGCGCTGCCTGCCACCTGCTTCCCCACGGCGGCGGCCACCGCCTGCTCGTGGAACCGATCCCTGCTGAGCCGCATGGGCCAGGCGCTGGCCGCCGAGGCCATCGCCCTGGGCGTGGATGTGCTGCTGGGGCCGGGGATCAACATGAAACGCCTGCCCACCTGCGGCCGCAACTTCGAATACTTCTCCGAGGACCCCTATCTGGCCGGCGAGCTGGCCATCAGCCTGATCGACGGCATCCAGAGCCGCGGGGTGGGCACATCGCTGAAGCACTTCGCGGTCAACAACCAGGAAGAGCAGCGCATGACCATCGACGCCCAGGTGGACGAACGCACCCTGCGCGAGATCTACCTGTCCGCGTTCGAGGCCGCGGTCACCAAGGCCCAGCCGTGGACGGTGATGTGCTCGTACAACCGGGTCAACGGGGTCTATGCCTCGGAGCACCGCCGGCTGTTGACCGAGATCCTCAAGGAGGAATGGCGCTTCGAGGGCCTGGTGGTCTCCGACTGGACGGCCGTGCATGATCGCGTCGCGGCGCTGCGCGCCGGCCTGGATCTGGAGATGCCGGGCCCCAGGCCGCGCCGGGTGCAGGCCGTGGTGGAGGCCGTGCAGCAAGGCGAGCTGGCAGAGGCCGCGCTGGACGAGGCCGTGCGGCGCATCCTGCGCATCGTCTTCCAGGCGGCCGAAACCCCCAAGGGCGCCCCCTTCGACGCCGCCGCGCATCATGCGCTGGCCCGCCAGATCGCGGCCGAAAGCATGGTGCTGCTCAAGAACGACGGCATCCTGCCCCTGGCCGGTGCAGCTCGCATCGCAGTCATCGGCCGGGCCGCACGTGAAGCGCACTTCCAGGGCGGCGGCAGCTCGCACATCAACCCCACCCAGGTGGACGCGCCCATCGAGGAGCTGCGCAAGCTGGCCGGCGGCGCGGAAATCAGCTATTGCGAGGGCTATCCGGCCGACGACAGCAGCCAGCCAGACCTGATCGCGGAGGCCGTCGCGGCAGCCGAGGCCGCGGAGGTGGCGCTGCTCTTCATCGCGCTGCCCACCTTCAAGGAATCCGAGGGCTATGACCGGAGCGACCTGGACCTGACCAGCCATCAGATCGCGCTGATCCGGGCCGTCGCCGCGGCCCAGCCCAGGAACGTGGTGATCCTCAACAACGGCTCAGCGCTGGCTATGGGCGACTGGATCGACGGCGCGGCCGCGGTGCTGGAGGGCTGGATGATGGGCCAGGCCGGCGGCGGCGCGATCGCGGATCTGCTGGTCGGCGCCGTCAACCCGTCGGGCAAGCTGGCCGAAACCTTCCCGCTGCGCCTGGCCGACACGCCCGCCTACCTGAACTATCCTGGCGAGGCGGGTCAGGTGCGCTACGGCGAAGGCATCTTCATCGGCTATCGCTACTACGATGCCCGCCAGCAGCCGGTGCTCTTCCCCTTCGGCCACGGTCTGAGCTATACCACCTTTGCCTACAGCGCGCCGCGCGTGTCAAAACAGACCTTCCGCGATGCCGAGGGCATTCTGGTGGAGGTGGATGTGACCAATACGGGGGATGTGGCCGGGCAAGAGGTGGTGCAGGTCTACGTTCACGACTGCGCCGCCAGCGTGCTGCGGCCGCCCAAGGAACTCAAGGGCTTCGCCAAGGTGGACTTGCAGCCAACGGAGACCAAGACCGTAGCCATTCCGCTGGATTTCCGCGCCTTTGCCTTCTTCCATCCCGACCACGGCCGTTGGGTGGCGGAGACGGGCGATTTCGACATCCTGGTGGGCGCGTCCTCGGCCGACATCCGCGGCTCGGTGCGCGTGAGCTATCAATCGACCGCGGTCTTGCCGTCGCTGCTGGATCGCATGTCTACGCTGCGGCAGTGGCTGGACGACCCGCGCGGCCAGGCAGCGATCGGGCCGCTGTATGCCCAGTTCCAGACCGCCCTGCAGACCGTGTTCGGCGGCGACGGCGAGGGAGCAGGCCCCGACATCATGCACTTCGTGCTGGACATGCCCCTGCCTGACCTGCTGGAATTCCAGGGCGATGCGCTGCCGGTCGCACCCGCCACCATCATCGACGGCCTGCTGCAACAAGTGCGCGGATAAGCTGTTCACCGTAGCCGCCCGGCCAGATCGCCAGGGCATCTCGCCCGGCCAGATCGCCAGGGCGTCTCGCCCGGCCAGATCGCCAGGGCGTCTCCCGCGGCCAGATCGC
>JAJTXO010000699.1 GCA_021463315.1 Caldilineales bacterium
CCGCTTTGCCCGCGTCTCGGCCTGGGTGGTGCGCTACATCTGGCGGCCTTTCCAGCGCTTCTTCAACGTGCGCTCCAGCACGCCCAGCACCAACTACGAGCTGCGCCAGAAGCACGAGCTGGCCATGTATGGTTTCGCTGCCAGCCGGCCCGGCATGGTGCTGTTCGCCGGTCACACCCACCATCCCGTCTGGGAAGGCCTCAGCTTCGAGCAGGCCATGCAGCAGATGCAGGTGCAGGGCCTGGCGCCCACGGTCGATCCGGCCTGGGTCGAGGACCAGATGGCCGAGGCAGTGACACTGCCCGGCCGCAAACCCAGCTATTTCAACACCGGCTGCTGCTCCTACAGCGACGGCTCCATCACTGGCATCGAGATCAGCGACGGCGAGCTGCGCCTGGTGCGCTGGACGCCCGCCGCGCCGCCAGGCCGGGAGCTGATCTTTCAGGCCCGGCTGCGCGACGTGTTGGCGGCGGTGGCCAGTTGACAATTCGACGTCAGACGACCGACAGACTCTCGAAGTCCGCAAAACAGCGCCCGTTGAAACGGGATTTTGGTATCATCTCAATAAACCGGGGTCGAGACTTCCGAAGTCTGCGCAAGTTTGTTCAAAACGAGCTCACAGTCCATAAGACTTCGGAAGTCTTCCCCAATCTATTGAGATGATACGGATTTTGCTCTATGGCTGGAATCATACCCATGAGTTCTATCTGGAATTGCTGCGTCTTGCCTGATTGTCTGTTGTCGCATATAATGCGTCGCGTCATATTGATGACGCCGTCCGTTTGCCAGCTTCAGTAGATCACGATTCTCACGTAAAGACACCACGACCGCCAGAGAAATTCGATCCTTGCGGCCTTTGCGCCTTGGGTGAGACAAACATCGTGAAGTACTGAGCTTGGCGCGTTGCCGTCACAAGGCACGCTATCTTGATCCAGCGCTATGGCTTGGAGGCATACCCAATGAGCACAGAAGAGACTCCCACCCCTCAGAGCGCCGTGGCTGAGCGGCTGCGCAAGGCCAAGGATTTGACCGACATGACCGTGCAGGGCGCGGTTTCCACCGTGAGTTCCACGGCGGAGATGGCCGCCAGCGAGGCCAGCGCCACGGCCGACGCCACCACCACCGCGGCCCAAGGCCTGTCGGAAACGCTGGGCCGGGCCACTACCCACGCCGTGTTGGGGATGGCGCACGGCGCCGGCGCGGTGCTGGGCGGCGCCAAGGGCACGGCCGGCGGCATGGTCTTGGCCGCGCAGATCATGGGCGGCGCCACGGTCGATGCCGCCAAGGGTCTGGCTGGCAGCGCGACCAAGGCAGCCGGCGGGCTGGCTGAAGGCTTCGCCGTGGCCCTGGAGGATCAGCAACAGGGCGCGGAGCAGGTCAAGCAGGCGACGCGCTCCTTCGTGCAGGAGGCTTTCGACGCCACTGCTGGCGCGGCCTTTGGCGTGCTGGGCGGCGCGGCCACGGCCACCGGCGCGGTGGCGGGCGGCGTCAAGGGCGCGGCCTGCGGCACGGTGGACGGCGCGAAAGATGTGGTCGATGCCGGCGCGGACGTGGCCTACTCCGTCACCAAAGAGGCCACCAAGGGCAGCACCGAGGTGATGCGCCGGGCCCTGCGCCGCCCCGAAGACCCCGCCGCCTGACGGCCGTAGGACGATCTTCCAGATCGTCCGCCTCCGCCCCCGTAGGACGATCTTCCAGATCGTCCGCCTCCGCCCCGTAGGACGATCTTCCAGATCGTCCGCCCCTCCGCTTCTCCCAGACGGTCGATCTGGGAAGATCGACCTACAACAGAACGCAAAAACTCCCGTCTGCACGGGAGTTTTTTGCGTTTTGGCTCTGGTCACAGCGCCCGCAGATAGCGCTGCACCGATTCCTCGATCGGTATCTCACCAGCCAGCACCGGCGCTTGATAGGCCGCGCGCCAGCGGTACAGGTGCAAACGAGCGTCCTGCAGCTCCATCAGCATCAGGTGAGCCAGCGGGCCGCCGTTGTCCAGCAGGCCCGTATCGACATAATCCTGCTCTGTGCGCTGGCGATCATAGCCCAGGCGCACGATCTCGGCCTGCCAGCCGCCGCGCCAGGTGAGCTGGCCGTAACAGGCGCGGGGGTCGCCGTCGAAGGGCATGCCCACCGCGCCGACGTTGACCACCAGCGTGTCGTCGATCTGGCGGATCAGCGGCACATGGGTGTGGCCGGCCGCGAAGAGCGCGGCGCGGGGCCGGCCGATCTGCAGCCGCAGCAGCTCGTCCGCCACATCGGGATAGATGCCATCGCGCGTGCCGCGCATGGAGGCGTGGGCGATGCGCGCCTCGCTGCCGTCGGGCGCGGCCAGGCTCTGCTGGAAGGGCAGCGCGGCCAAGGCCGCCACCTGGCCGTCCAGACGTTGCAGAGTCCAATAGCCGGGTCGGGAGATCTCGAACTCCGGGCCGCTGCGCGCGGCATCAGGCTGCGCGTGGTGCAGCACGTACTCCTCATGGTTGCCCAGCACCAGCCGCCAGCCCTCGGTTCGCTGGCGCTCCAGCATCAGATCCAGACATTCGGCCGGCCGCGGGCCGCGGTTCACGATGTCGCCGGCCACCACCACCGCGTCGGGCTGCCAGGCGTCGATGCTCTCCAGCACGGTGCGCAGCGCGGGCAGATTGGCGTGGATATCGGCAAGAATGGCTAGTTTCATGACGTGTCTCCCAGAGACAAAAGAGAC
>JAJTXO010000007.1 GCA_021463315.1 Caldilineales bacterium
CGTCACCGACCTGGGCACACTGGGCGGCGCCAGCGAGGCGTTTGCCATCAGCGAGAACGGCAAGGTGG
This sequence comes from Caldilineales bacterium, assembly GCA_021463315.1. Classification (GTDB taxonomy): domain Bacteria; phylum Chloroflexota; class Anaerolineae; order JAAEKA01; family JAAEKA01; genus JAAEKA01. Next base: position 69 of record JAJTXO010000007.1, read on the forward strand.
CCGGCATGTACACGCCCGGCAGTTACGAACAAGCGTTCCTCTGGGAAGATGGGGTGATGCAGGGGCTGGGCACGTTGGGCGGCGCCAGGAGCCAGGCGCGCGGTGTCAACGACGCCGGACAGGTGGTCGGGTATTCCCTGAAGAGCAGCGGCTACAACCATGCCTTTCTATGGCAAAACGGCGCGATGCAAGACCTGGGCACACTCGGCGGCGCCAACAGCATGAGCATGGCATTTGCCATCAACAACGCGGGCCAGGTCGTGGGTCATTCAACCACCGCCGCATACAAATTGCACGCCTTTCGGTGGAGCGGCGGCATGGCGGATCTGGGCACCCTGGGCGGCGATGCCAGCTATGGCTATGGCATCAACGAGAATGGGCAGGTGGTGGGCGGGTCATTTCTTGCCCCCTATCCGGACAACACGTTTCACGCCTTTTTATCGAGCGGCGCGATGCAAGACCTGGGCACGGCCGGGTGGGACAGCAGCACGGCATACGGTATGAACGACAATGGACAGGTGGTCGGCCGCGTAGCGCTGTACGACAATCAAACCTGGAACGCTGTCCTGTTTGGCGGGGCAATCCTGGGCGGGACCCAAAGCACGGCCTGGGACATCAACAACGACGGGCTGATTGTCGGCGAATCGGGCGGACAAGCCATGCTTTGGGAAGACGGGCAGATGAAGAACCTGAACAGCCTGATTGACCCCACTTCGGGCTGGACCTTGCAATCGGCCCGCGCCATCAACGAGAAGGGGCAGATTGTGGGCAAGGGTTCCTTCAACGGCGCGACGCGCGCCTTTCTGCTCAAGCCCAGCGCCTATCACTGGATCAACCCCAACGGCGGCGCGTGGCACCTGACGACGAACTGGGACCCGCAAGGCGACCCCGGCGATGGCGATACCGTTGTCTTTGACCTGAATGGACAGTATACGGTGAATGCCAGTACGCTGGCTATTGGCAGCCCGGAACTATCCCCTGATGCTTTTCCCATTGAACGTCTCATCGTCGCTGCCAACAGCTTCACCTATCTCAACAATATGAACCTGAACCTGGTCTCTGACGATCCCGGTGACCCCTCCTTGCAGGTGAATGACGGGGGTACGGCCGCCGTCAATTCCGGCACAGCCACCTTCTCCCACGCCGTCATCGGCGGTAAGCCACCGGCGAACCCTGCCAACCCGCCGCTGGCTCGTTTGCAGGTGTTGAGCAGCAACGCCAGTCTGGCTGGCACAGGCCGCCTGACCATCGGCGAGGAGGGGAGGGGTGAACTGTTTGTGACCGACGGCGGGCAGTTGACCAGCGCCGAGTCCCGTGTGGGCTTCATGATGGAGGGTGTCGCCGATGTGGGCGGCAACGGCAGTCTGTGGAACACGGGCAATCTCGCCGTTGGTTATGTGGTCAGCGGCACCATGGAAGTCAAGATGGGCGGCCGGGTGAACTCTGACTCTGGCTATGTGGCTTATGGCGTGGACAGCGACGACTCCCAGGTGTTGGTGGATGGGGTGCATCCCGGCACGGGACAGGCCTCGATGTGGGCGCTTCTGGGCGATCTGGTCATCGGGCAGGGGGCGTTCGGCTATGCCGAGGCAGGGAACGGCGGCGATATCTACGTCACCCAGGACGTGCGGATCATGAACGGCAGCCTCTGGGTTGTAAACGGCAACGCCAACGGCGACCCCTCCGACCTGGATGTGTTGGGCAATGTCTTCATCGGTGGATCTGGCAGTCGATCCTTCCTGGGGGTCACGAAAGAGGCAGAGGTCGACATCGACGGCAATCTGATGATCGGCCAGGATGGCGTCGGCACCTTCGTCATGTTGGGCGCGCCGGGGGGTGGGCCGACCCGCTTGGAAGCAGTTCACCCACTGGCGGGACTCTGCGCGATCGGCCGTACGTATGATGGCAGCGCGACCGTTGGCGCATACAGCATGCTGCGCTGCCAGACCCTGGAACTGGGGCAGGCTGGCACAGGTACACTTGGCACAGGTACGCTCATTGTAAATGGCGGCTTTGTGAGGGCGCTGGATGTTTTGCGGGTCGGGTCGGGGGCAGCGGGCAGCGGCGGTCTGGGCTGGCTAGAGATGTCGTGGGATGGGAAGGAAGCGGTGGTTGCGACGAACGGGACATACATCGCGCCCAACGGCGGGATCCTCGGCGACGGCAAGCTGTATGTGGGCGCTCTGGGGCTTACCATTGAGGGGGTCTTGTCCCCCGGCATTATTGTGACCTTTCCACCCGCTCCTCCGGCCGCTGGGCGCGCAGCCATCGCCCAGACGCCGGACGTGACGGGAACGCTTATAGTGTCCGGCACATTGACCATGGGTCCCACCGGGCGGCTGGAGATTCCGCTGGCTGGCCGCGACGCGGGGCAATATGGCAGCCTGGGCGTCACCGGCTACGCGACGCTGGACGGCGTGCTGGCGCTGGATTTCAGGAACGGCTACGTGCCGTATCGCAACGACACCTTTACCCTGCTCACGGCCACGGGCGGGATCGCCGGCGCCTTCGACAGCGTCGCTATCAGCGGCCTGCCGCCCGGCCACGACTACCAGTTGACCATCGTCAACGGGCAGGTGAGGTTCAAGTCGCTGGACGGGCCGCCGCGAAAGACCTTTCTGCCGTTGGTCCAGCGCCGGCGCTAGCTGCGGAGACTCGCATGGCTGCGGCTCACGACGGCGAAGAGAACGCCATCATCTGTTGCAGTAGATAGATTGGCCCGGCATAGGCGCCTTGTGATCAGATGATCGTCCACCACGTGCTGGAGGTTGTCCCATGTCTTTTGTGAACAATCAGGGCATTGCCATCCACTACGAAGTCGAGGGCCAGGGGGTGCCGTTGGTCATGCAGTACGGCCAGTACTTTCCCTTGGAGATCTGGTATGAGCTCAACTACGTGGACGCCCTTCAGGACCACTGCCAGCTCATCCTGGTCGATGCCCGCGGCCATGGCGACAGTGACAAACCCTACGACCCGGAAGCCTATCGGATCGAGTTGATGGCCAGCGACATTGTGGCGGTTCTGGACCACCTGGGATTGGAGCGGGCGCACTACATGGGCTACTCGTCGGGCGGCTATCTGGGTTTTGCCCTGGCCCAGCACGCCCTACCCCGCATCCGCTCGCTGATTCTCGGCGGCACCGCGCCCTACCCTGGTTCCGATCCCGCTGCCGAAACGGTCTGGCACGCTGAGCAGGCGGACCGGCTGGCTACACAGACCACGGCCGAGTTCGCAGCCGACATCGAGGCCTTCATCGTCTCTCAGGGTTTCCCGCCCTTTTCGCCCCGAATGAAGTCCGCCATGCTGAAGCACGACCTGCGCGCGCTGGTTGCCTGGCACCGCTCTGTCGTGTCAGGCGTTCCGGCTTACGACGACATGCTGGGCGCCATCGCCGTTCCCTGCCTGTTGTATGCGGGCGAGGAAACGGAGGAGTACGCCGACGCGCGCCGGGCAGCCGGGGCGATAATCGGCGCCTCCTTCGTGGGAATAGCCAACGGCCAGCACCTGGAAGGAGGCACATGGATCGAAACTCTGAAGCCCCACATTCTCAAAACCGTTGGTCATTCATAGCCGCGCGACCTGCGGCCGGTCAGATTGCGCCTACCAGCGCTGAAGTGTTGAGATACCGTCGCCGAACACAGGAGGATTGCCATGACAGAATCGGAACGAAGAGAGCCAGACCCTGTGCTGGAACTTGAGCAGCCGCCGGCTCGTGAACCGGGTCCCCCAGGGGTCGCGATCTTCGGCGTGGACCTCGGTCAAGACGAGAAATCCTATATTGCAGGCCGCATCCATGGTCTGATCGAGGCGGAGGTCGCAGACTATCAGCGGGAACGGGTGTCCGCACTGCGGGGTGGGACGCTGCCGACCAATCGGGCACCTGCTCTCACGGTGACATTGCGTGACCTGCCGCTGCCGCCAGAGCGACTGGCCCGATTGCGGACACACAACGTTGCGTTCCGTAGTGGCGCAACTCCAGCCGGTAGCGCCGACTGCCTATACCAGCGCACAGATGACCTATGACTTGCGCCGTTTGCGTCTCAAAGGGTTGATCGAACGGATCGGTCGCTCGCATCGTTATCGCCTGACCGCCCTTTGCATCCGAGTGGTGACATTCTTCACTCGCCTCGACAAACGGGTTTCCCGTCCCGGTCTCGCAGCTACCGTTCCTGGTCAAACTACGTCCTCAGAGTTGGCTGAAGCCCTCGACAAGGTGGCTGAGATCATCCAATCCTGGATTGATGACGCATTCCAGGTGCCAGTTATGAGCACATCCTGAATTTGCTCTGTTTGTCAAGAAGTAACCGTTCAGGTACAGCATAGCGGATTAGTAGGCATACAGACCACAACATGTAGTAGCTTGGCCTGCTCGGTAATGGCTAGCAGGTCCATCTAATCACTCATGGCACAGGGAGATCACACTGCATGTTGTGTCGAACATGGCCTGGGACACAACCTGTTGTGGCCATACCCACCTGAACGGTTACGTCAAGAATTCGATCCGTCAAGGATTATAGCCATTTCAGCAGCAAAAACCCGGTTTCTCTAAGCCCAGCCTGAGCAGTAACCATGGAGGTATCTATGACCCGCAGCAAGTTCCGTTTCGTTGTCTTGGTCGTGGTTCTGACCTTGTTGCTGATGCAGATCAGCTCCGCCGTCGCGCAGGAAGCGCCTCAAGGCCCGGAGGTGGCCGCCTGCCTGCCTGGCGCCGGCTACACCTCCGGCTGCGATGTGGACCAGGACGGCGACATCGATATCTTCGACATCCAGCTCACCGCCGGCCGCTGGGGCGCCAGCGGCGTCTATACCGCCGGCCACACCCACTGGGGGGAGACCTGGACCGGCGCTGGTGTGGTCGATGGCCTGCGCCTGGTGCATACGGACGTCAGCGGCTATCGCTACGGCGTCACTGGCACCAGCGCCAGCACCAGCGGCCGCGGCGTCTACGGCTACGTCAGCGCGGCCAGCGGTGAAACCTTCGGGGTGCAGGGCCAGGTTGCCAGCGTGGATGGCCGCGGGGTGTTTGGCCTGTCCACGGCCAGCAGCGGCGCGGCCTCTGGGGTCTACGGCGAGAGCGGCAGCACCAGCGGCCGCGGGGTCTACGGTGAGGCCACCGCCAGCAGTGGTTTTGCGTTGGGCGTCTCCGGCCTAAGCGCCAGCACAGGCGGCCGCGGCGTCTACGGCTATGCCAGCGCGGCCAGCGGCCAAGCCTTTGGGGTGCATGGCCGGAGCGACAGCACCGAAGGCCGGGGCGTGTTTGGCTGGGCCACCGCCGACAGCGGCCCAGCCTACGGCATGGTTGGCCAGTCCAACAGCTCCTCCGGCGTCGGCGTACAGGGTCATGCCGCCTCCGCCACCGGAACTACCTATGGCGTGTGGGGCCACTCGCTGAGCACCTCCGGCACGGGGGTGTGGGGCACGGCTGCCTCCACCACCGGAACTACCTTTGGCGTCTATGGCCAGTCCTCCAGCGGCCAGGGCTATGGGGTGTACGGGGTGAACTGGGCCAACACCGGCTCTGCCGTGGGCGTCTACGGCCGATCGCTGAGCACCGGCGGCTACGCCGGCTACTTCTCCGGCAAGGGCAGCGATGCCATGTTCGTGGAGAACACCGGCAGCGGTCGCGGACTCCAAGTGGAGGCTTTGACCGATACCGCCATCTGGGCCGTCACCGACTCCGGCCTGGCTGGTGTGGATGGCCGCACGGACAGCGCCACCGGGCGGGGCGTCTACGGCTACGCCACTGCAGCCACCGGCGCGAACTCCGGTGTGTATGGCCGGACCAGCAGCAGCGACGGCCGCGGGGTGTATGGCTGGGCGGAATCCAGCAGCGGAACCAACTATGGGGTGTATGGACGCACCAGCAGCGCCGGCGGCTATGCTGGCTATTTCCAGGGCGACCTCCACACCACCGGTTCGCTGAGCAAGGCGGGCGGCTCCTTCAGGATCGACCACCCGCTGGATCCGGCCAACCAGACCCTCTCCCACTCCTTCGTCGAGTCGCCCGACATGATGAATATCTACAACGGCAACGCGACGCTGGACGGGCAGGGAGAGGCGCGGATCGAGCTGCCCGACTGGTTCGAGGCGCTGAACCGCGACTTTCGCTACCAGTTGACCCCCATCGGCGGCTGGGCGCCGCTGTACGTGGCGCAGGAGGTGCGGGACAACACCTTTCGCATCGCCGGCGGCCAGCCGGGCATGCGGGTATCGTGGCAGGTGACCGGCATCCGCCAGGACGCCTGGGCCAACGCGCACCGCATCCCGGTGGAGGAAGCCAAGCCAGCCGACGAGCGCGGCACCTACCTGCATCCCGCCGAGCTGGGCCAGCCGGCCGAGCTGGGGCTGGACTATCAGCGCAACGCGGGCCTGGTGGATTGAGCGGAAGCTTGCCACGGATTACACGGATTATACGGATTGCGGATTCAGCCGGAAGGATCTGTGGAGCCCGCGCTCTGGTCGCATTGGTCGCTGTGTTCCTGCCGTAAGGTGGTTGACTTGAGGAGCTGGAGATGCTATCATCGGAACGCTGGGCCAGGGCGCGCAGGCCCCCGCGAACCTGTGGCAAGCGATTTCAGCTCGCGCCGCCTGCCGCTCTTCGGCGTCTTCGGCGACGGCAGCTACAAGCTTGCAGCCGATCTACGTGGACGACCTGGCCAGCCCTGGTGGGCAAGCTGAGGGGCGACGTGACCATCACCCGCGAGGAGATCGCCGGGCTGATGGCCAACCTGCTCTACGTGGAGACGCCCCCCACCGGCGTCACCAGGGCGATGTGGATATCTTCGACATCCAGCTCGATCCATTGAGCTGCCGGCTCGCTGCGCTCGAGCAAGCCTTGGGACGAAGTCGCTAACCCGTAGCCCAAGCAGACACACCGAGGCTTTACACGTATTCTGCTTATCAGCTCACCCCAAAGGAGAACAGCTCTAAGGCATCGCCTTGATCTGATCTGGCAAACTCATCACGTCAGGCAGGGCTAGCGCCGAAACCCTATCGCTTATCGGATAGCTGTGGGGACCTGGGTGAACGATCCACAGATGATGCAGATCGAGATCGCTCAGGGCGATGCGCATGGACTTCGTGGTTGATGGCGCTTCACTGAACTTGGCCTCGACACCATAGCGACGGCCGCGCTCTACAAAGAACAGGTCCAATTCCGCTGCACCGTGCGTTGCCCAGAAATAGGCCTGCGGCGGTCTGACGGCTTGCAGGACCTGCTCCAGGGCAAAACCCTCCCAGGATGCTCCTGCACGCGGATGTGCCAACAGGGCATGGCGATCAGGCAGTTCGAGCAGACTGTGTAAGATACCAGAGTCGCGCACATAGATTTTGGGTGACTTGACCTGCCGCTTGCTAACGTTGATGTACCAGGGCTGCAGTTGACGAACCATGAACGTCCCCGTGAGAACGTCCAAATAGGAGCGGACGGTTTTGTCTGAGAGACCCATCGAGCGGGCCAATTCTGCTGCATTCCAGGTCTGTCCATGGTAGTGTGCTAACATCGTCCAGAAACGCCGCATCGCTGGCGTCGGAATCCCGATGCCTAGCTGAGGAATGTCCTGTTCCAGGAAAGTGCGGATGAATCCTTCACGCCACGCGGTGCTGTCATCATCCGAGCCAGCAAGAAAGGCACGGGGAAAACCACCGCGCACCCAGAGCCTTTCCCAGTGCGTTGCTCCAACTTCTGCCAGATCGAATCCGGCAAGCTCGATAAACTCGACTCGCCCGGCAAGCGTTTGTGAAACGTTTCTTATGATGTCCGGCGATGCGCTACCCAGTATCAAGAACTGGGCCTGGTTGTTGGGTCGATCTACCAGAACCCTGAGCACCGCAAACAACTCAGGCATCGCCTGGATCTCGTCGATGACAACGATACCACCCAGCGCACCCAAAGCGAGCTCCGGGTTTTGGAGACGCCGGATGTCCGGCTGCGACTCCATGTCGAAATACGTCGCCTGGCGGTCCTGGACGAAAAGGCGCGCCAGCGTGGTCTTTCCGACCTGACGCGGACCCAGGATGGCGACGATCGGTGATCGGTCCATTGCAGTTGCTACAGATTGGAGATAGTGTGGTCGAGATAACATGCCGGTATGGTACCATGAATTTTCGGAATGTCAATCCGAGAATTCATGGTGAATATCCGCACCGCCGCCTTCTGGTACTCCCTCGCCTGGCTGCCCTGGCGGCAAACCACCTATCCCGGCTACAGCGTGGCGCGGGCGGCCACCTCGGGCATCCTCGCCGCCGAAGCGCTGATGGCAGAATGAGAGGTATCATGACCCGACAACGTATCGCCCTGCTTTGCCTGATCAGCATGACGGTTCTGCTGGCCGGCTGTCCGGCGCTGGTGACCGCGCCGCCGGCCGACGCGCCGGCGCCGACGCCCGCCGTGGAGGCTGCGCCCACCGCGACCTTGGCGACGCCCGGCACACCCGCGCTCGGCCAGCCTTTCACCGTGGGCTATGGACAGACGGCCACGCTGGAGGAGATCGGCATGGCGATCACCTTCCAGGAGGTGGTGCAAGACAGCCGCTGCCCGGCCGACGTGAGCTGCGCCTGGTCGGGGGTGGTGAACGTGCAACTGTTGCTGGAGATGCCGGGCGAGCCGCCGCGCCCGATGCAGCTCGGCGGCGTCACCGACCGGGAGGGCAAGGTGCTGGGACCGGTGGTGGAGGCCAGCGGACCGACCGCCGATTGGCACGCCGGGTACGTGATTGCCTTGCAGCAGGTCACCCCCTACCCGCTGCACCACGACGATCTGCCGCCGCCGGAGGCCTATGCGGTCACGATGCTGGTCACGCCGGCGCAGCCTTCCGACCGGCCGCCGACCCCCACGAGCGCGGCCGCGCTGCCGGTTCCCACCGACCCGGCTGGCCTGCCGCTGCTCTGCGTCAGCCAGCGCGTCTTGACGGAGCGGCTGGCCGGCGTCAGCGACGCCAGCCCGGCCCAGCTCACGCCGCCGGTGGCTGCGGCGACATTGTTCGATGAGGATATCGCCGAGGCGCTCTGTGAGACGCTCTTCGGCGAGGGGTTCGAGCCGGCCGAGTTCGAGGATCAGGGGGTGGCGATGCTCGAGCTCCTGCCCGCCGGCGCGGTCTATTGGCTGTGGACAGAGAGCGGCCCGGTGTCCGCACCGTAGTGACACCACCGCGCGGTGTTTAACCTGAACAAGGAGTCGATCATGCGTTTCTCAATTCGTTCTCTGCCTGGGCTTGTCGTGTTGATGGTTCTTGTGCTGGCGGTTAGCTCGGCCAGCGCGCAGGAGCCGCCTGAAGGCCCCGCGGTAGCCGCCTGCCTGCCCGGCGCGGGCTACGCTTCCGGCTGCGATGTGGACCAGGATGGCGACATCGATATCTTCGACATTCAACGCACGGCCGGCCGCTGGGGCTCCAGCGGCGCCTACACCGCCGGCCACACCCACTGGGGCGAGACGTGGACCAGCGCGGCCGGCAACCACGGCCTGCGGCTGGAGCACACAGCCGGCAGCGGCTTCACCTATGGCCTCTACGCGCAGAGCGCCAGCGACAGCGGAGTGGGCGTCTACGGCCGCTCCACCGCGGCCAGCGGCGGCATGGCCGTCTACGGGCGCAGCGATGGCGTGGGCGGCTACGGCCTCTACGGCGCAACAGTTCCGGGCAGCGGGAATTCCGTGGCCGTCTATGGCTACGGCGCCAGCAGCGGCGGCAACGCCGGCGCCTTCCAGGGCAACGGCCCGGACGCCCTCTATGCCGAGAACCTCGGCAGCGGCCGGGCGATCCAGGCGGTGGCGTCCGGCGACACGGCCATCTGGGGGCGAACCACCGGCGGCATCGCCGGCGTCGACGGCTGGAACAGCGGGGCCACGGGAAGCGGCGTCTCCGGCTATGCCGGCTCCGCCACCGGCGACACCAACGGCGTCTATGGCGAAAGCGCCAGCACCGATGGGCAGGGCGTCTACGGGTTGGCTACTGCCACCAGCGGCAGCGCGATTGGTGTCTACGGGGTGACCGGGTCCTCCAGCGGCTACGCCGGCTATTTCGTCGGCTCGGTGGGCGTGCTGGGCAACCTGACCAAGTCGTCCGGCTCCTTCAAGATCGACCACCCGCTGGACCCGGCCAACCAGTACCTCTACCACTCCTTCGTTGAATCGCCCGACATGAAGAACATCTACGACGGCGTGGCGCTGCTGGATGCCCGCGGCGCGGCCACGGTGACGCTGCCCGACTGGTTCGAGGCGCTGAACCGCGACTTCCGCTATCAGTTGACCCCCATGGGCGCGGCGATGCCCGGCCTGTACATCGCGCAGGAAGTGCAGGACAACGCCTTTCGCATCGCCGGCGGCGCGCCGGGCATGAAGGTCTCGTGGATGGTGACCGGCATCCGCCAGGACGCCTGGGCTAACGCGCACCGCATCCCGGTGGAGGAGGCCAAGCCAGCCGACGAGCGCGGCCTCTTCCTGCACCCCGCCGAGCTGGGCCAGCCTGAGGAGCTGGGGCTGGGCTATCAGCGCAACGCTGCGATGGAGGACTGACTTGAGGAGGTAAGCCGACTATGATCAGATGGTCTGGTCTGGCCGCAAGGGCTTTGGAGACTCTGTGGCAATCGTTCCCGGCGCAGTCAATGACGGCGATCGACGTCATCCAGACGCTGCTACTGGTGGTTTCGGCTGCGCTGGTGGTGCATCAGTTGCGCCAGACCACCAAGCTGGCAAAGGCCGCCAACGCTCAATCGCTGGTGGCGCACGCGGGAACTCTCAACACGCTGTTGATGGAGAATGCCGAGCTGGCGGCGATCTGGTACGCGCGTGGCCAGGCTACCCCGGAAGTCGCCGGCCCGATGCAGCAGGAACGATATCGCGAGATGCTGGTGCAGTGGCTGATCTTCCACGAGAACATCTTTCACCAGAAGCAGCAGAAACTGCTCGACCCAATCATCTACCAATCCTGGGACCGCGATCTGGCCTCGACAGCCAGGGAGCATGATCTTTCGGTAGTCGCCGAGGACCTTTGCGCCTTCTTTCCGGGCAAATTCGGCGAACATCTGGTCGACTTGCGGTCAAGAGGCAGCTTTCAGGCGGGTCCGTAGTGAAGCCCGGCTGACACCTGCGCTGCACCTGCGGTCTGTCGCAGGTGTAGGTGAGCATCGACTCCTGGTAGCAATTCCAACGACGAACTCTGTCAGCTTGGAGTCGAGCCTTCAGGCGGGTCAATGCGCCCGACGAGATCACGCACTCATTTTGCTGGGCCGCGCGATAGAAGGCCGTGCGGTCTTTGTTTCCGCGCCGAAGATGGTCGATCAGGATCGACGTATCGATCAGAACTCGTTGACGGTCCATTGGTTCATCCAGTCCCTAACCTGCTCGAAGGCCTGTAAGTCAGCCTCTGACAGGGTAGGCGCTTTCAGCAACAGACTTTCCAACCGTCCTGGCTCCTGTCCGTTGTCCTCCAACGGAAGCGGAAGCACAATTACTTCGACCCGCTTGCCGGCAAAGTCTGCCGGCAGCTTGACAGTCACACTATCGGCAATCACATCATGAACACTTCTTACGGCCAGCATACGCATCCTCCAAAATGGCTGCACGTTGCGGAGTCGAAGGTCGCTCAGCAATCGTCCGGCGTCGTTGCGACGAACCGATTATACCATACACCACCTTCGCCTACCCATTCCTTTGTCGAGTCGCCCGACATGGTGCAGCGATTCCAAGGGTATGTGACGGTGCATTCAGCGCTTCGCAGGCGCAACCTGTTGGGTTGATACGCCCGCACGTGTGAGCTGCTCGCTGTGAGATTGTCTCGACGGCCGCGCGGTGGTATCATACGCTGTACGCTTGAGCCGGCCTCTTCGTGTTCACAGGACATTGCCCCGCCATGACTTCTGACCCCATCCACGCCGTCACCGGCGCGTTCGGCTATTCCGGCAAGTACATCGCCCAGCGCCTGCTGGACCAAGGACGCCGGGTGATTACCCTCACTAACTCCACCCAGCGCGCCAATCCGTTCGGCGGCCGCGTGGCCGCCGTTCCATTCCACTTCGATCAACCCGACCAGTTGGCGCAATCGCTGGCGGGGGTCGGGACGCTCTACAACACCTACTGGGTGCGCTTCAACCATCCCCTCTTCCGCCACGCCGACGCGGTGCGCAACACGCTGATCCTCTTCGACGCCGCCAAGCAGGCCGGCGTGCAGCGCATCGTCCACGTCAGCATCACCAACCCGTCGGCCGACTCGCCGCTGGAGTACTTCAGCGGCAAGGCGCGGCTGGAGCAGGCGCTGATCGAGAGCGGCCTCTCCTACGCCATCCTGCGGCCCACGGTGCTCTTCGGCCAGGAGGATATCCTGATCAACAACATCGCCTGGCTGCTGCGCCGCCTGCCGGTCTTCGGCGTCTTCGGCGACGGCAGCTACAAGCTGCAGCCGATCTACGTGGACGACCTGGCCAGCCTGGCTGTGCAGTGGGGCGCGACGCGGGAGAACGTCGTCCTCAACGCCATCGGCCCGGAGACCTTCACCTACCGCGGCCTGGTGGAGACCATCGGCCGGCTGATCGGCGCGCGGCGCCCGGTGATCGGCGTGCCGCCGGCCGTGGGCTATTGGGCCGGCTGGCTGGTGGGCAAGCTGAAGGGCGATGTGACCATCACCCGCGAGGAGATCGCCGGGCTGATGGCCAATCTGCTCTATGTGGACACGCCGCCCACCGGCGCGACCAAGCTGACCGACTGGACCGCGGCCCACGCCGACACCCTCGGCCGGCGCTACGCCAACGAGCTGGCCCGCCGGGTGGACCGCACCGCGGCGTACCCGGTTGACGCGGGGGCCGAGCAGCCGGCGCACCGCTGACGCGACAGCTCGGCGCGCTCTGCCATGTTGGGCATCCTGACGGCGGAAGCGCTGATGGCTGACTGAAACATCAGGAGTTCAACCATGATCGATGACACAACCCAATGGACCGACGCCCTCATCCACCTCTTCGCCCTCGCTGCGCGGCTGGAGGGGGAGGGGCAGTACAACCTTGCCAAGCTGATGCGCGCCGCGGCGGATTCGCTCTGCCGCCGCGAGAGCTATCCGCTGGAGATCCCCAGCGACCCAGAGCGTCTGGCCGTCGAGGTTCAACGGGCGACGGAGGCGTTGTCCCGCCTGAACATGAGCGCGGAGCTGCTCGCCGCGTCGAGGCAGGGCGCGGCGTTCATGGCGCAGGGCAAGCTTTCCCCCATCACCGCCACGCCGCACCCCTACGTCTGCCGCGGGTGCGGACATGTCACGCTTGCCCCGCCCGCCGAGCCGTGCCCGATCTGCGGCGCGTTCGCCGAAACCTTCCAGAAGTTCATGCCCAACTACTGGTTCGACGCGCTCCAGCCTGAGGCGGCGCGGGAGCGGCTGCGCCAGACCCCGCTGGTGGTGGAGCAGCTCATCGCGGGGCTGTCCGACGAGGCGATGAACCAGGCTGCGCCCGACGGCGGCTGGGCGATCCGCAACACGCTGAGCCATCTGCGCGACGCGCAGGGCGTGCTCGATTTCCGCGTGGACCTGTTCTTGCAGGAGGCGCATCCAGTGCTCGAATCGAAGGCCGTCTTTGCCTGGGCGAAGAACGAGGCGGAGCGTCCCCCCTCGCCGCGCGCCATCTTCGAGAGCTACTGCGCCGCGCGCGCTGAGACGCTGCGCAAGCTGGAATCGTTTGCACCGGCCGACTGGGAGCGCGTGGGCTACCATGAGGAGTTCGGCGCGGTCACCCTCCGCCAGCAGGTCAGCTATTTCGCCGCGCATGAAGGGACGCACCTGGCGCAGATCCGGGCGTTGTGCGGGTAGCGAGCGCCTGAAAGGGAGAAGATCGAGATGGCACACTGGGATCTCACCCAAGATGTGGTGGTCGTCGGCACGGGCGGCGGGGGGATGACCGCCGCGCTGGTGGCCGCGCAGGCCGGGCTAGCTGTTCTCGTGGTCGAGAAGTCGGAATACTACGGCGGTTCCACGGCTCTCTCCGGGGGCGGGCTGTGGATTCCCAACAACTACCTGTTGCAGCGGGATGGCCTGGACGATTCCTTCGAAAAGGCGCGCACCTACCTGCAAGGCATCGTCGGCGATCGCACGCCGCAGTCCCTGCAGGACGCCTACCTGCGAGACGCCCCTGAGATGGTGAAGTATCTGGCCAGCAACTCGCACGTGCGCTTTCATCGTTCCAAGGGCTACGCCGACTACTACCCTGAACGTCCCGGCGGCATGGTGGACGGGCGCGCCATCGAAGGCTCGCCCTTCGATGGCAGCAAGCTGGGCCAGGACCTCGACCAACTGCGCCCCATGGGCATCAAGATCCCGGCCGGGCTGGCGTTCACTGCCAGCGAATACAACCGGCTGGGCATGATCACCTCCACCTGGGCGGGCAAGCAGACGGCGCTCAAGGTGGGCGTGCGGACGATCTACAATGTCCTGGCCGGCGTGAAATACCTGGCGTTGGGGCCGGCGTTGATCGCTCGTCTGCGCCTGTCGCTCAAGGATGAGGGTGTGCCGGTCTGGCTGAACTCGCCGCTCACCGACCTGGTCATGGAAAACGGTTCATGCGTGGGCGTCGTCGTTGAGCAGGAGGGCAAGCCGGTTCGCATTCGCGCCCAGAAGGGGGTGGTGCTGGCGGCGGGCGGCTTCGCCCACAATCAGGCCATGCGCGAGCAGTATCAGAAAGCGCCGGTCAACCACGAGTGGAGCTCCGCCAACCCTGCCAACACCGGCGACGCGATCCAACTGGGGATGAAGGTCGGCGCCAAGGTCGATCTGATGGACGACGCCTGGTGGGGGCCTTCCAGCCTGCCGCCCAACGCGCCAGTGATGTTCCACGTCGGCGAGCGCTCGTACCCGGGCGCGATCATGGTCAACGCGGCCGGCAAGCGGTTCACCAACGAAGCGGCCTCCTACGTCGAGGTTGTCCACGCGATGCAGGAGAAGCACACCGCCGCCGTTCCGCACATCCCCGCGACCTTCATCATGGATAGCCGCTATCGCAGCAAATATATCTTTGGGACGCTCTTTCCCATGCAGTCGATTCCCACGAGCTATTTCACCAGCGGCTATTTCAAGCGCGGCGACACCATCGAGGAGCTGGCCAGGCAATGCGGCATGGATCCCCAATCCCTCGCGGCGACGGTGGCGCGCTTCAACCAGTTCGCCCGCAACGGCGTGGACGAGGACTTCCGGCGAGGGGACAGCGCTTACGACCGCTACTACGGCGACCCGACGGTGAAGCCCAATCCCTGCCTGGCGCCCATCGAGAAGCCGCCCTTCTACGCTGTGCAGATGGTGGCGGGCGATCTTGGCACGAAGGGCGGGCTGGTGATGGACGAACACGCGCGCGTCCTGCGGGAGGATGGCTCTGTGATCGAGGGCCTGTACGTGGCCGGCAACAACTCCGCCTCGGTGATGGGCAACACCTATCCCGGCGCGGGCAGCACTATCGGCCCCTCCATGACCTTCGGCTACATCGCCGCCAAACATATCGCGGGTGGAAGGATTCGCCCTGTTGGCGAATTGTCCTGATTCGGTCGTGTTTGAACGAGTCCGAGTTGGAGGAGTTGGCGAGTCTCGCAAGTCCATTGCGGGATGGGCTGAAGTGACAATCATGGTAATGGAGAGCTCTCGAATGACAACCTTCATCCTCGTTCATGGGATGTTCCACGGCGGTTGGTGCTGGAAAAAAGTAACCCCTTTGCTGCGCGCGGCCGGGCATGGAGTCTTCACGCCCACGCTCACCGGCGTTGGTGAGCGCGTACACTTGCGCTACGGCGACATTGATTTGAACACGCACATTCAAGATGTGGTCAATGTGTTTGAATATGAAGACTTGCGCGACGTGATTTTGGTCGGCCATAGTTTTGGCGGAACCTTGGCGCCCCTGGTCGCCGAAAAAATCCCCGACCGAATCGCGCATCTCGTCAACCTCGATGGGCCGTTCCCCGAAGATGGCAAAGCGCTGAAAGACCTGATTGGCGATTCCTGGGAATTCTTCCAGAAGAACGCCATCGACCCTGCCGATCCAGAGCGGATTCAGCCCATTGCTGATTGGACGTTTGGCGTTTCGGGCGCGGATTTGGAGTGGATGCAGTCAAAGTTGACCCCTCATCCGCTCCGAACGCTGACAACGACAGCCACCCTTGCAGACCCCGCTGCCCGCGCCATCCCGCGCACATTCATTGCCTGCACCGACAACCCGCTTTCGGCTGAAGAACACGCGGCAGAGACAAAGAAGCACGCGGATTTGGGCTGGGGCTATCGCGCCCTCCCTACCGGGCACGATGCCATGATTACCGCGCCGGAGGCCTTGGTCACTGTTTTGCTTGACCTTGTTTGATTCAGAATGTCGAAAGAGGGGTTCGCAGGTCTCACAAACCCGCAACCATATATGACGCGGAGGCGAGGCGCACGGTTCAGCGTGGCAGCTCGACGGTGAACACTGCGCCCGCGCTGGGCTGGCTGGCCACCGTGATCCGTCCCCCGTTCTGTTCCACCAGCGCCTTGGCAATGGACAGACCCAGGCCCGCGCCGCTGCTTCCAGACTGGTCATCGACGCGGCTGCGGGCCTTGTCTGCCCGATAGAAGCGCTCGAAGATGTGCGGCTGGTCTGCGGCCGGAATGCCGGGGCCGGTATCCGCCACCCGTATCAGGCAAGCCTTGTCCGTTGTCTCAGCGCTCAGGCTGATCTGGCCACCGGCCGGGGTGAATTTGATCGCGTTGTCCAGCAGATTGACCAACACAGCCTCGATCTGCTCCGGCCAGACGGCCACGCGCGGCAACGTCGGCGGCAGCTCCACGCAGAAGGTGAGACCGGCCTGGGCGATCTGTAGCGCCGTGGCATCGGCTACCCCGTGTAGCAGCGGCAGCAGATCCACCGCTTCTGCCGGCGCGGGGATGACACGACCCTCCTCCAGGCGCGACAGATCTAGCAGCGCGCTGGCCAGTCGCGCCAGACGGTCGGCCTCGCGGTCGATTTCGCTCAGATAGCGACGCGCCACCGCGGGGTCCTGGTCGGCGCCCCCCAGCAGGGCTTCGCTGCGCAGCTTGATGTTGGTCAGCGGTGTGCGCAGCTCATGGCTGGCGTTAGCCACGAAGAGGCGCTGTTGGGCCACCATCTCCCGGACTGCCTGCACCATGTGGTTGAAAGCTGTCGCCAGCGCCCCCAGCTCGTCGGCGGTTTCGACCGGCGTCTGCTGGCTCAGATCGCCGTCCGCGACGCGCACTGAAGCCTGCTGCAATTGTTGCACCGGCCTCAGCAAGCGTCGACTGATGGCAACGCCCAGCAGGGTAGCCAATGCCAACGCCAACAGGCTGATGCCGGCCAACTGCAAGAGAAAGCGCCGAAAGCCGGCCGTGATTTGATTCATGGGCCGGGCCATCTGCACCAGTCCCAGGATATGCTCTCCTTGTTGGATGGGCGCAGCAACGAACAGCGCGAGCTTCTGGTCCGGCGCGGCCCTTCGCACATCCTTTTGCACCAGTCCGTCAAGCGCAGCGCGCACTTCGGGTTGCCGGCCTTGATGGGCCATGCCGCTGCTGAAGGATGCAGCACTGTCGGCCAGCACGTCGCCATCAGGGTCCAGAATCACAACGCGCGCGCCGTTGGCCGCGGCAAAGCGCTGCGCGGCCTCTTGGAGACGGCCGGCCAGCGGGCGGATGCCGGGAGCCGCGGTGGAAGGTGATGGCGTGGGCAGACCGATGGCTTCCTCTGTGTCCCTGGCTCCCTGTCCATTTACCTCCTCTTCGGATGTCTTGTCGCTCCCGTCCTCCCTCTCGTTCTTTTCCTCTCTGGTTTTCTCGTCATCCTTGGCTATGTCGTCGTCATCGTGTTCGGCATCCCGGTCTTGATAGGACTCGAGCTCTGCCACATAGCCGCTGAGCGGGTCTTCGAGGGCGTTGGCAGCCAGCACAGCCTCCAACTCCAAGGCGCGCTCAGCTTCCTGGACGACCGCGCGATACACGGCGCGACTGACCAGAATCGTCGCCAGCGCCAGCACAAGCAACACCACCGCGCCGAAAGAGAGCAAGATGCGGAGGCGCAAACTGCGCTGCCAGGGCCAGCGCGCTGCCGGCTGCGCGCGCGGCGTTGATGTGGGCGCTTCAGCCATGATCGTCGATCTCGCTGGAGCTCACCATCCGGTAGCCAACGCCACGCACCGTCAGGATCAGCGTCGGGTTAGCAGGGTCGATTTCCAGTTTCTCGCGCAGCCAGCGGATGTGGACATCCAGCGTGCGCGGGTTGCCGATCCATTCCTCGCCCCAGACGTGATCCAAAAGATCGTGACGCTTCACCACCGCGCCTTGAGCGTCGAACAAGGCCAGCAGCAGGTCGTACTCGCGCGGCGAAAGGGCGACGGGCTGCCCCTGACGGGTCACCTGATGACGGCTGCGATCGATGGTCACCGGGCCGAGCGCGATGCGATCCGACGGCTGGCCGGCCGGGTCGTGCCGGTCCAGCGCGACCCGGCGCAGATTGGCCCGGATGCGGGCCAGCAACTCGCGAAAGCTGAAGGGCTTGACCACGTAGTCGTCAGCGCCAAGCTCCAGTCCCAGCACGCGGTCCAGCTCTTCGCCGCGGGCGGTCAGCATGAGAATGGGCGTTGTGCTGGTGCGACGCAGGGTCTGGCAGACTTCCCAGCCCTGCAGCTTGGGCATCATCACGTCCAGCAGGATCAGATCAGGCGCGCTGCTGCGCGCCAACGCCAGGGCCTCGACGCCGTCGCGCGCCGGGATCACCACGTAGCCCTCTTTCTCGAGCTGGTAGCTGAGCACATCGACGATCATTGCGTCGTCATCGGCCAGCAGGATGCGGGTTTGAGTCATAGCTGTTGACCATTCTACCACAGGCGCCATCGAAAGGCCTCAGCTCTCCGACTGCGCGGAGCCTGAGGCCGAACGTGTCGCGGGCCGGGCCGCCGCGGAAGCCGGGCGTGCGGCCGCGGGCGTCTGTTTGCGGCCGGTGATCAGCCGGTAGAAGGTCAGAAAAAGCACCACCCCGGCCGTGGAAAGATAGAGCACCTGCACCCCAAGCTGGCCGCTGTCGCTGCCCACGAACAGGGCATGTAGCAAGGTCAGGCCGTAGATCAGGAAGCTGCTGTAGTGCAGGCTGCGCCAGACGTGCTGGCCGATCCGCTTGCGCACCAGGAAGCTCACGCTGAGCAGCAGCGACAGCCAGAGGGCCAGTTGCCCAGCCGCCACCCATAGCGTCTCATAGCGGCTGGCGAAAGGCAGCAGCACCGCTTGCATTGGAAAACTCAGGTAGCGATCGCCCATCAGCACCAGGCCGTGAAAGAAGGCGAAGCCCAGGGCGACATGGCTTAGAAATTGGTGGGCGTCCAGCAGCGCCGGCGGCCGCAGCCGGCCCTGATCGATCTTGGAGCTCAGCAGCAGTCCCCAGACCATCGCTCCCCACAGCATCAGATAGGCTATCAGCCCAGCCGAACGGCTGAGGTACCAGAAAGAAGTTGTCTCGCCAGCCAGGCCCGTGAGACCCACGCCGATGATGAAGCCGGCGCTGGCCAGGCTCACGCCGATCAATGCGCCAAGCATCACGCCGCCCAGGTTGCGGGCCGGCGCAGGACTGGTTTGCCCAGCCACAGATGTAGCGGAAGCTGGTGTTCGCTCAGTCGGTGTCATCATCTCCGCGGCCCTCCTTTTCATTCCTGTCGTATTCGCCGTTCTTCTGTTCACTGCCAAAGGTGGCCTGCAGGCCGCGGATCAACTGCTCTTTCTCGGCCGTGGTCAGCCGGGCCTCGGGATGTGTGGGCAGATAGATCAGGGGGGGCATTTCGCCTTTGATGACCGTCTCAGCCGCCTCGCCGCCTTCTTGCGGTCGATTCCACTCGCTGACATTGAACTTTTGCCGTCCCTCCATGGTGTCGCGGTAGACCAACCAGGAGATCGGAGCCACCTGGCTGTACCATGGCCAGACCGTATTGTTGCTGTGGCAGTCGGCGCAGGCCCGTTCGAACAGCGCGCGCGTTTGCGGGCTATCCCAGGTCGGCTCCTGAACCACCGCTGGGTTGGTGTGGTTGCGCCCAAAGGGCGCGAGCTGGATCAGCAGAAAGCCGCCGATGGCCGCGGCCGCCAGGATCAGTACAGTTTTGCGGATCATTGCGTTTTCCTTTCGTTGTTGCACAGACCCCGGCGCCTGTGCTGGATTGCTTCAACGCGTCCCTGATGGTCGATCAACCAAGCCGCAAAGCCGCGCGACGCGAGATACGCTCGACCTGCTTCCTGCCCCAGCAACAGCGCCACTTTGGCTGCAACCTCTGCTGCGACAGCCGTCGGCGCCAGCACCGTGACTGTGTGCAAATCGCTGCGGCTGGGCTGGCCCGTGTGGGGATCGATCAGGTGATGCATGGCCTGTCCGTCGCGTCGCCAACGCCGGCGGCCGATGCTGCTGGTGGCTACGGCGCTGTCTGCCAGCCCAATGACGGCCAGATCGCGGGACTCGTCGCAGGGGTCTGGCACCGCCACCGGCCAAGGCTCGCCTGGCGCGCCGACGGAGCGAATGTCGCCGCCGGCATCGACCAGGGCTGGACCCCAGCGCCCCAGTTGCCTGGCCGCCTCATCCACCGCCCATCCCTTGGCGATGCCGCCCAGGTCGATGCCCAGGCCGGTTGGCAAGGTCGCCGTGCCCCCGGCCACATCCAGCAGCACCTGCGACCACCCGCCGCCCGACAGTGCGCTTGCTTCGGGCGGAGGGCCGGCGTCGCCAAGATCGATCTGTTCGAAGCTGCGATCGTAGCCGGCCGCGCGCAGGGGGTGCAGGATCGTGGGATCGAAGATGCCGTTGCTGCTGCGCGCCGCGTCCAGCGCCAAGGCCAGCACTTCCAGCAGGAGGGGGGAGACTGGCTGTGGCCCTCGACCGGCTGCGGCGTTCAGCCGGCTGAGTCCTGACTGAGGGCGAAATCGGCTGAGCTCAGCCTCGACCTGCCCGAAAAACCGTTCCACCTCGGCCAGTCGCACTCCAGCCAGGGGCGAATCGCTCCACAGCCAGGCCGCACTATCGGTGTTCATGGCGCGAAAGCGGTGGGTGACCAACATGTCTGGCAACAGCCTCAGGAACTGCGTGTCCGTGTAACTGGTTGTTGGAAGATGGGCCGCTGCGGCAGCGGCGGCAGGTCGATGACCGCTGGGGACGCGGCCTGGACTGCAACCAGGTTCGGATCGATCAGGAGCACCTCGGCGCTGCTGGCCCGGCTGTGGGCCGGCGCCAGCTCGCGCACCACGATCGACCGAACTGGCGGCGAGATCCTCTGTGAGACGGTCACAGCGGCAGCGTTTTCTGCCGCCCCCTGGCGGGCCAGGAGGCCCCAGCCCAGCAGCACCGCGCCCAGGCTGACGCCCAGGAGGCCACTCTTCCAGGCAAAGCCATCGTAGGACGGTCGCCCGCTGGAGCGCTGGGAGGTGTGGTCAGTCATCGTCGTGTTCCTTTCGTTCATCTTCCCGATGCTCCTTGCGCTCGTGTGCATCGTGTTCGTCGCGCTGGTCGTCTCCATCGTCGTCGCTGCGATAGGCTGCGGACTCAGGCGCCGGGGCCTGCGCTGCCTGCAGCGTTTCGATTTGAGTGTAGGCTTCTTGCAGCGCGCTATAGGCCTGGCTCAACTGCGCTTGATAGGCTGCCACGACCGCGTCGTCGGCCAAGGCTGGCTGGCCGCCAGCAGCCTGTCCAGCCTCGATGGCATGCGGCTCTCCCGTGACAACGATAGGTGGCAGAGCAACGCCAGCGCCGGCGGCCGACAGGTCATCTCCGGCCACCAAGGCTGCGGGTGCAACGGCAGATTCCTGTGCGGCCGTCGCTTGCCAGCCCAGCGTGAGCAGAGCAGCTCCGATCAGCAACACCAAGGTCAATGCTGCTGAAATGGCGATAGCACGACGGTTGATCGGTTTCTTCGCTTTCATGATGCGACCTCCAGGATCCTTCAGTCTGGGCATAGGGACGCTTCGCCAGCGCCCGGCGTCTGAACAGTGGTAGCGCCGATTACAACCCCATTATGCCCCCATTCAAGCGCCAAGAGGTGAAAAGCAGGCAGTGCTCAGGTTAAGGGTGTGTTAAGCCCGTGGCCGTCGGACGCCGATGGGCGCTGTTGACCGACAGAAGAACGGATCCAACCCCGGTGAAAGTGGCGATAGGCTGGTGGCGGCGGGTGCGCGGCCCTCCACCTGGCTGCGCGCGTCAGAGATGTTCGACCAGCGCGCTGACCTCAACGCCCCCGTGAGCTCTGTACAGAAGATGTGTGGCTTGCCTTCGCAGGACTTGCCCGGCATGATCTGGCGGCCACTGCTCAGTTGAAAACAGACCTGGTTCACCCGTCCAGGCGCTGCTCCAGAAAGGACTGGAGCGCCAGCGCGTTGTTGTGCTCCGTGTCGTGGGCGCTGTAGAGCAGGGTCACGTCCCCCCCGGCGCGGTCTATTGGTTGTGGACAGAGAGCGGTCCGGTGTCCGCACCCAGGTGACCATGTG
>JAJTXO010000070.1 GCA_021463315.1 Caldilineales bacterium
CTGTGGACACGGCGCCGAAGCGCTGGCCGCCGCAGTGGATCGCCTTCTACCAGACCAAGGTCTTCGGCGATGAGGCCCATGCCGTGCGCTACTATGGCCAGGTGACGAATATCGACCAGGCGCCGCGCCATGTGCTGTTTCCTGACGAGCCGGAGAATCCCAAGTCCGGCAGGTTCTATCATCAGGTCCACATCCAGCGATTGGAGGAGCGTTATCAGCCCATCCCCAGCCGCCGTCTGCGGCGGATCGTGTTCATACCCACCACATGGGCGAAGTTTGCCGAGGCGGAGGAGATCAACGACCTCTTCGACGACAGTCCTTTGGAGGACGCGTTGTGGCGTCATTTTCGGCGCGAGCGCATTCCGGCTGAACGGCAGTGGGAATGGCAACGCCAGCAGCGCCGCTATATGCTGGACTTCGCTCTCTTCTGTAACGAGGGCAACATCGACGTCGAGACTGATGGCGACAGCTATCATGTCAGCGCCGAGGCTTCGGCCAGCGACAACGAGCGCAACAACGCATTGACAGCGGCTGGCTGGCAGGTGTTGCGCTTCACCAGTCTGCAGATCAACGAGAAAGCCGCTGAGTATTGCCTCCCTACGGTTCTGGACACGATCAATAAGTTCGGTGGCCTCCAGGAAACTACCATCGCGGCACGCAGGTTCTATCCAACGCCCGATGGCATCGCTCAGCAGTTGGCGTTGCTCGAGACTCCTGCGGAATACGACACAGATCAAGCGCCACGTGGATCCGGTCCATGACCCGGTCCCCGCGCTCAAACTGCGTGACCGCTCAGGCCAACACCGCCAGCGCATGGACGAGTCCACCTGGAACCCGCTGGCCGGCGCCGAGTGTGACTTGCGACAGAGAGACTTCGGAAGTCGCCGCCTCAACTGCAGACCGGGTCCTAAACCCCACACTACGTCCTTTCAACTGCTGCGGCGACTTCCGAAGTCTTGGGCTGAGTAGCTACGCTGGATAAATGCCTGCTGCGACAACAGGTGGGGCTTGAAAGGTCAACCCTGCGGAAACGAAGAATACATCACCGATAACTGCGTTTGACAGTATTACCTCAAGGGTTATAATGTGCTGCAATGGATGTCTTCTTTGAATCCGAACGTCTTGCCAATCTCCTTCAATCCACGAAAAAGCTGAGCCAGATCTACGGTGCAGAGAACGCCAAGCTGATTCCGAGACGTCTGGACAACCTGCGCTTTGCCTCCAGCCTGGAGGAGATGCGCACGTTGCCCGGCCACACCCATGAGTTATCAGGCAACCGAGCCGGGACTCTCGCCGTGAATCTGAAGCATGGCTATCGCCTGATCATCGAGCCGGCGGACGATCCAGCGCCTCGCAAGCCAGACGGTGGCTTGGATTGGCGCGCGATCACGGCCGTGACGGTGGTTGCCGTGGAGGATTATCATGACTGAGACACGAATTCCCTATCAGCCTATCAGTGTGACAGCGCCGGGCGAGACGCTGGCCGATCTGCTGGAAGAACAGGATATGACGCAGACAGAGTTGGCG
Organism: Caldilineales bacterium; assembly: GCA_021463315.1. Lineage (GTDB taxonomy): Bacteria > Chloroflexota > Anaerolineae > JAAEKA01 > JAAEKA01 > JAAEKA01. The sequence continues at coordinate 1,528 of JAJTXO010000070.1, forward strand.
CGGCGGATGGGACGTCCGCTCAAGACCGTCAATCAAATTATCAATGGCAAGGCCGCAATCACGGCAGAAACCGCGCTACAGCTTGAGAAGATCTTCGAGACGCCTGCCACCTATTGGCTCAATCACGAAAGCCAATATCGCGCCTATCTTGCACGCCGTCGGGAAGAGGATGACTACACAGCCTGGTATGATTGGCTTGACCAAATGCCCATTCAAGAATTGAAAAGGCTGAGCTTCCTGTCTGATCTCCACAACCGCGGCGAAAACAAGAAGGTTCTCCTGCGTGAGCTGCTTCAGTTCTTCGGCGTGGCGTCGCCGACTGAGTGGCAGATCATCTATGGTCAGATGCGCACGGCGTATCGTCGTAGCATGCCAGATCGTAGCGATCCAAGCGCGACAGCGGCCTGGTTGCGGCTGGGGGAACTGCAGTCCCGCGATCTGGCTTGTGCCCACTTTGATCGGATTCGCTTTGCCGGCGCCTTGCAGAGAGTGCGTGCCTTGACGGTGCTTCCACCTGAGCAATTCGAGCCTTCACTTCGGCAGGAGTGCGCGGCATCTGGCGTGGCGCTGATCCTGACGCCGGCCATCGCGCGCGCCAGGGTGAGCGGCGCGGCGCGCTGGCTGCGCAACCGGCCGATCATTCAATTGTCGCTGTACGGCAAGACCAACGATCGCTTCTGGTTCACCTTCTTCCACGAAGCTTGCCACATCATGCAGCACAGCAGCCAGTTGGTCTTTCTGGACGAGGCATGGGATCACGACCAACTCAGCGAGCAGGAACAGGAAGCCAATCACTTTGCTGCGAACTGGCTGATCCCTGCGGAGTTTGTCGAGGAACTGCCGGGGCTGAAGTCAAAGGTGGCGGTATGTGAGTTTGCTGCCCGTATCGGCATTCATCCCGGCATCGTCGTCGGCCGCCTGCAGCACGATGGCTTGATCGAGCCGTCGTGGATGAACGACCTGAAGGACACTTTTCGCTGGATGCAATGAAGGGGCGATAGGCAAGCCGGTCGCACAGGAGGGTGCAGATTTTCTGACCACTGCTGTTGCGGAAGAGGCTGATGACGCGCGTGCAGATTGGGAAGAGAACGGCGCTGAAGCCGAGTTCGAGGAGGTTGATCCGCAATCTGAATGACTGTAGGCCGTGTCCGAAGTCATGGACATGTAGTTGGCTGATCGGCCACGGGACGCACCAGAACCCCAGAAGTTCGACGTCGCAAACACAAAATGCTCTCCAGGAAGTCGTCACGCTGCCGGAGGCATCCAGGCTGGCCGCAGCAATGGGCTACGGCCTAGATCGCAGTAACCTGCTGCGCTATGCCCGCGCCGGGCGGCTGCTGGCGCGCAAGAGCGGCGGCACCTGGCTGACGACGCGCTCTGCCGTGCAGGCGTTGATCCTGGAGCTGGCGGGCGAAACGCGCGGCCGACCGCGCGGCCTTTCGACGCCGTGGACAGAGGTGTTGATGTCGTCGGAACTGGCAGAGACGCTGGCGGAGATCGATCATCTGCGCTCAGAACTCGCCCAGCGGCCCCGCAGCCCCGAGGAAGAAGATCACCTGCGTCGTGTGCTGACGGTCGAGGCAATCTACCACAGCAATCGCATCGAAGGCAACTACCTGTCGTTGCCCAAAATGCGCGCCATCGTAGATGCCTTCTGGGCGGAAGCTAACAGCAACGGGGGAAGCAATCATGATGGACAGCCGGCAGCGGGATGAGCAAGAGACTCGCAACACCGCACAGGTCATGGTCGGGATCGAGCATCTGGCCAGCCAGCCCGACCTGCCCATCGATCTCGACCTCGCCTGCCACATCAACCGGCTGACGCTGCTCAAGACCGATCGTGATTACTGGGCGGGCGACAGCTACACCACGGTGAAATGCCTGTCCGCGCAAAAGGACATTCACGTGCAGTTGACGTGGCCGCAGCTTGGCTCGGATTTCGACCTGCACTTCATCCGGCCCGGCGGCGCCTACGGAACGAGCCCTGACGACTGCTATTACAACAACCGCAACCCCCACTGGGGCGTTGCCGGCATGGCCGAAGACAACCCGGCGCTGGACGTGGACTGCATCACAGGCTGCACCATCGAGAACATCGTCCTGCAGAGGGCGTTCAACGGCGCCTTCACCATCAAAGTACACTACTTCTCGGACCACGGGCACGGCCCCAGCAGCCCGCGCGTGCGCGTCTGGGTGGCCGGCCAGCAGCTTGACTTTGGGCCGCAGCAGATGACCAGTGGACAGGTGTGGGACGTGGCGACGGTCACCTGGCCTGCCGGAGCGGTGAGCGTCATCGATCAGGTGCGCGATCCCCTGCCCGGCGAGGAGTTTCCGGCCAAGCCGTAGCCATGAAGCACCGGGGCGCTCCACGCAGGGCGTAGCGCCCCGGTACAGGTAGAGGTCAGCAGGCGCTGGCCTCCGCTATGGCATCAGCCAGCCGCGCCACCCCGTCAGCCAGGCGCGCCTGGTCATAATAGGCGAAGCAAAGGCGCACGAAGTCACGCAGGCCGCCCTTGCTGGAAAACCGCACGCCCGGCCGGAAGCTGACGCCATGCGACTTGGCGTTTGCCAACAATTGCTCCGCATCCAAGCCCCCGAGTAGCCGCGCCCAGATGAAGAAGCCGCTCTCAGGTCGTTGATAACTGAGCTGGCCGGCCAGGTGATGCTGCAAGGCTGCGTCCAGCGCCGCCAGCCGGGTTGCGTAGACCCGGCGCAGGTGGTCCAGATGCTGCTGTTGCAGCCCCAACTCCAGCGCGCTGCGCACGATGGTCGCGGTGAAGGGGTTCAGCCCGCCGCCGCTGTCCAGCAGGCCGCTCTGCGCCAGCGTCTGCAAGCGGTCAGCGCGCCCCTGGATCCAGCCCAGGCGCAGCCCCGGCGCCAGAATCTTGGAGAAGGACCCCAGCGACAAGACCGCGCCGCGGTCCACGAAGCTGGCCAGGGGTGGCGGGGGCTGCTCGCCGTAGCTCAAGCAGTGGTAGACTTCGTCGGCCAGCACCAGGAAGCCGTGCTCCTGGCTCAATTCGACCAGCCGCCGCCGTCGATCCAAAGGTAGCGTTGCGCCGGACGGGTTCTGGTGGGTGGGGACGGTGTAAAGCAGGGCGGGGCGCTGACGCTTCAACGCGTCCTCCAGTGCATCGATTCTCAACCCGTGTTCGTCGGTCGGCAGTCCCACCACGCGCAGCCGGTGGTCGGCGAAGATGCGCAGGGCCAGGAAGTAGGTTGGCTCTTCCGCGAAGACCACGTCGCCCGGCGTCGTGTACAGCGTGCAGATCAAATCGAGCGCCTGCGACACGCCGTTGCTGACAAATAGCTGACTGAAGTCAATTTTAAGGCTATACTCCTGGCTTAAAAAAACAGCCAGCGCCTGACGAAAGCGCACGTCGCCGGCCTCGAAGCCATACTGCAGCGGCGCGGCGTCCCCCTGCGCCAGCGCGTGCGCCGCTGCCTGGCGCAGCAGGTCCAGCGGCAATAGCTCCGGCGCGGGATTGCCCACACCCAGGTCGATCAGGGAAGCGGGGATGTCGGATTGGAGGATTTGGGACGTCATGGTTAACCTGAAGGAGTTAGGTTCCTCCGAAATCATCCACCTTCGCCTAGACACTTGCGCAGCACCAGGTCGTGCATGCTGATCTCGTGCCAGGTAGGCGGGCTTTTGATTGAAGTCCAGCCCGCGGCCGATCTTGATGATCTGGTCGTCAGTTACGCGAGGCTTGTAGGGATAACTTCCGCTGGAAGCGCAGCGGCTTGAATTCGCCAGGTGCTCGCACCGCCAACTGCTCGATCACGCGCGCCCGGCATTCGATGGCAAGATCCAGGCACATCTCAAGTTCGTCCTCAAGCAGATCGTCGGCGGTGCGCTGCGGAAAAACCAGTTTGAGTAAGCCTGCCGTGGTCTTGCGAATGGCGTCTTGGTTGCGTCCGGTCAAGCCACTAAAGTCGACCTGAGCGTTGACGACGGTCTGGTAGTTACGACGCCTCAGACGGGTGAAGATCTCGGCCAGGTAGTCGGTAATGAAGCCGTAACCCTGGGCGAAGTTCTCCGGCCTGATCTTGGGCAGCTCCCAGCCGGGCAAGAAGGCGTGCAGCCGATCGAGAAAGGCCGTGTCGGCGCCCAATTCCGGCGGCAGCGCCTCGAACAGGTGCAAATAGCGGTCAGACGGCGCGCGTTGCTCCAGATCGGTGTCGATGTTGCCGCCCAGGACGATACTCGCCTGCGCGGTAAACTCCAACGGCCCGCGACTGAAGCGACCGGTCTGCATGTAGTCCTTGAGCACGCTGATGGTCGCGTCGGGGTCAGAGAAGCTGGTGCTGGCGATCTCGTCGAAGAAGACCACATCGCGGTAGCCCAGAATGCCGATTTTGCGGCTGGCCACGTTGTAGAACAAGGTGGCCGGCGTCGCCTTGCCGCCGGAGATAACGAAGGAGCGGCCGGAGGTGTTGCGGTAGGTGTAGGTCTTGCCCGTCTCGCGTGGGCCGAGCTCGATCAGGTTGTAGTTGGCCTCCACGAAAGGTACCAGCCGTAGCAACATCAGCAACTTCTCGCGCTCGCTGAAGCGGACGGGGTTGAAGCCAATGGTCTGGATCAACAGGTCGATCCACTCACTGGTATCGAACAGACGTCGCTTGTCGATGTAGTCGTCCAGATCGAGCCGGGTGATCTGGAACGGCTTGAACTCGCGGATGAAAAAGGGGTAGATGCGGCCCTTGATCTCATAGCGCGGGTCGTACTCGATGGTCAAAGTGCCCCAGGCGCCGCCCGTCAACAGTGCATCGCCATGGTCGGTCAATATCTTCTGGCTGATGCGCACGAAGTTGTCCCCCAACGCAGGCACTTCGGCCCAATAGTGATCGCGCGCTGCGTCCAACCGCACCTGCAATGAGCCGAGCAACGCGTACTCGCGCTTTTCTTTGATACGGCTCTTGATCAACTCCTTGGCATCGCTCTCCACGTAGTGCTCCTGCAAGAGCCGGTCGATGCGCGCCTGGCCGGCCACCGGATTGCCCGGATCCACGTAATGCGCACACAGGTATTCCAGCACATAGCGCGGAAATTCCTTGTAGGCTTCGTTCCAGCGGGTGAGGGGCTTGAACACCACCCGGTCGGATATGTGGCGCAGCACTTTCTCGTCGGTAGCGGTTAAAGTATCGTTCACGCTCGGTTCCTTTATGGCCGTGCCGGCTACTCTGAGACTCGCTGGACTTTGTCACCCTGAGGCTCGGCGAAGGGTCTCGGCATCGCCTACTGTCCTAGATCGTCCAGATCATCCAGGCCGCCGAACTGGAACTCGACCACGTCGCGGCGAGGCCGCACCGTGACCGATATCTCCTGCCGGCGGGTCTGTGGGGCATCGCCAGCGTCTCGGTACGTTAGCGTCACCACCACGTAGGTCGTGCTTACGCCTGTCGCCCGATAGACTGGCAGGATCACTGGCTGCCAATGGCGCACTTGGCCAGTCTCCAATAGCTCTTGTACAATCTGAGGCTGCTCATCGGTATTGGCGGCGACCTCGACCAGAGCCCTGACCGGCCGGTTGCCGGTATTGCGCAGCATGATGACCAGAGGCAGAGATTGGCCCTCGTCCACGTCCAGGCGTTCGGGCAACCGATCGATGGCTGCTTCGATCCGATCCTGAACAATCCGTTTCAACAGGACGCCAGGCACCACCATTTCGGCCAGCGACAGGCCGCCGTGGGCATAGCGGTCGGGACGCTGATTGACGCCTTCCCGTTGAAACCAGCGCTGGCCCACGGCCACGGTGAAGGGCGATTCATATGCATGGGGGTGAGTGAACGTGTATCCCTTGTCGTGAGCCGTGCGCAGGATATATCGGTAGCGTACGGGATGGCCGGCGCTTCTGGCGTCGTCGGAGAAGAGCACGTCCGTGTCAGGGATTAAGACGCGGTTATGCGGGCCGTCCTCCAGTTCCATGAAGCCGTGATCGCTGGAGAGCACCACCGTGTCCTCCGGCCGCACCACCATCTCCAGCGTACGCACGATGTCGTCCAACAGCCCGGCGACTTTGGTGTTGAGGCTGACCAGGTTGCTCCGCTCCCGGTGTAGGTTGTCGTCGCTGACGTTGAAGATCAGCACGTTCCAGGGGAAACGCTGGGTGCGGTCCAGTTGGCGGTAGCTGGTGTCGGACTCCATGCCGGAGTAGAAACGCAGGCGCTGATCGACCTCGGCCGCCGGGATCTCGAACATACGGGCGGCCAGCAGCTTCTGATCGTAGCTGAAGCGGCCATCGGGAGTCTGCCATTTCTCTGGGATGCGACCGGCCAACAGACTGGCGCGAGCGATGCGCGTCCACGACGGCAACAAGCTGAGGTAAGCCCGCTCCGGCTCCTTCATCTCGAATAGACGCAGCAGGCGGGGCTTGACCACGCGCTGCCAGCTATCCCAGCGCATGCCGTCAAATATCACCACCCAGACGCAGGCCTCGGCTGTGGGTCGCACGCGGCGCTGCTTGACCAGGTCCCACAGCACGTGCGTGGCCAGCCGCGGGTCATCCAGGTAGCCGCGCCAGTTCTGGCTGATGCGCAGCGCCAACTCCTCATTGGCGGCCTGCAACAGCCGGCGGGCAGCCTGGCGTTGCTGATCAACGTAGGCCTGAAGGCGTTGGACAAGCGGCGCGTCATCATCCGGCAGGCGGCGCAGCGCCGCTCCGGCCTGCGCGCAGGCGTACTCCAGGTCGTGGTAGCCACCCTCGACATACCAATCGACCAAGCCGGCCAGGCCGGCGCCTGGCGGGCGCTCCTGCTGCAAGCGCTGTTCCACTGTCGCCATCTCATCCAGAAACTCGGCCAGCGCTGCCGCCGCGCCCGCATAGCGTGAGGCGGGCAGATCGCCCAGGATGGACGGCCGGTGCGCTGGCCACTGGCTGATGGCTGCCGCCAGATCGCCGGCGGGGGTTGCGGCGAGGAAAGCGCTGGCCAGGTGATACAGGACGCCCGGCGTTTCGGCCGCAGCCAGCGCGGTCCAGAGCCGCTGGCTGTCCGTACGCGGCAGCAGCGCCATGGCGCGACGCAGGTCCTCGGCGCTGAGCTGCTGCTCGGCCGCAGCGATGACCTGACAACGCCAGCCCGGCTCGCGCTCCCAGCGGGCCAGCGCCTGCTCTACCCACGGCTCCAGCGGCTCCGGGTCGAAGCCGAGCGCGCCCAGCCCGCGCAGTTGGTTGGCAATATTGGGCACGCGGGCGCGGCCCATGAAACGGCGCAGATAGAGATAGGTGGCCAGGTTGTCGGGTGAAACCTCGAACCAGGCGGCAATGTTGCCCAACGGGACCTGGGGCGAGAGCAAAGCCTGCTCACGCAGCAACTCGCGGCCGGCCGCGCTCCAGGCTACGCCCCAAGCCTGGCGAATGTAGCGCTGCAACACCTGAGCGGCGCTGTCGCTGTGGAAGAATAGCTCGCCGATCGGCACATCGGGCTGCATGGCGTGCAGCGCCAGGGCGCGCAGCGCGTGCGCGTCCAGGGCTGCGCCGCGCGGTAGATAGCGCCGCGCCTCCTGGCAGCCTTCGACCACGGCGGGAAGGTTGGCAGCCAGGATGCCGGCATGGCGTTCCACCTCGGCGGCGGGCCAGGTCTCGTGCGGCGCCAGAGCGCGCAGCACGCCGGCCAGACTCAGGTCGAACCATTCGTCGGCCCGCGCCAGCAGGTCGGCCAGGCTGCTGATCTCCAGCCGCGTGTCGGGTCCTGCACCCTCGTTGGAGCGCGCCGTCACCCAGATCAACGCCGGTCCGGCCGGGTCGTCCAGCCGCGGCAGCGCGGCCCGCAAGGCCAGATCGTTGCCGGCGTAGGGGAAGACCATCCACGGCCGGCCGCCGGCCATGACTGACTGCGCCAACGCCAGGCGGCCGGAAGGATCGAAGACGAACACCAACCGTGCGTTGGCGTGCAGGCCGGCCAATTGGCGGCGCAAGTAGTCGTGCAGATCTTGCGGCAGCGCGTCGTCGTTCATGCCTGTCCTCGCGCCTTCATGTCGCAGACCCGGGCCAGCCGCCGGGTGCGTTCGTAGTACCAGGGATGCACCTGCGAGGGATCGACCATGCGAAAGAGGTCGCGGCCCTCAGCAAAAAGGCCGAAGGTGTAGCAGAAATGCACCCAGTCGCACAGCTTCTCGTCGCCGGGCCGGCTGCTGCGGCCGCGCAAGAAGCTATGCACCTGGGCGATCTCGGCGTCCAACACCGCGTGCGGGCCGCCGCTGGCTGGCCCGCGACTATGTTTAGCGGCTGCAGCCGGGTGCTTGCCGCCTGCAACCCTGGGGACCTCCAGCGCCTGCCGTTCGCCCTGGCCCGGCGCAGGCACATCCTCGACGCGTTGCACGTCCAGCCCCATGCGCTCGAAGGTGTACATGGCCTGGTTGCTGACGAAAGTCGAGCGCGGCAGTCCCGTCGCCAGGGAGAAGAGCCACTTCAGGCCGACCAACTGCCCATCGACCGCGACGGCCCAGGCCAGGTAGGTCAGCGCGGCCGGCGGCAGGCCATGGCGGATAGCCTGCCGCGCCTTGGCCAGCACATCGCCGCCCGACATGGCAAAGCGCCGGCCGGCGACGCTGAACTCGACGGTTTCGTCGAGGGAAGGTTCAGGATTGTCTGTCATGATCGGATGACATGTGTCGGCAGCCGCGCGGGGTTTGGATCACGAAGGCGCGATGCGCGAAGAACACGAAGGGCACGCGCCGGGCATGGAAAGATGACTCGATGGGCGTAACAGCTCAACATCATCGAATACGAAGCGCACGCGCCGGGCATGGAAAGATGCTTTTCGCTCCATTCGCGCTTCGCGTTCTTCGTCCCTTTCGTGGCTTCGTGGTCCAAATCTCTTTGTCAATCATGCGGACCATACAACGCCGGGCCGGTCGGTGAATGGACAAGACGCTTCTTGAAGAGCGGCGTCTGACCGAAATTGACCAGCAAACACACACGGAAGTTGCCATTGTGCAGATACAGCAGGCACTGCTCGATGTCCTCGGGCCTGACCGTTCTGGCAGATTTGATCTCCAACAGCAGTGTAGCCACATCGTCCCAAACAACAAAGTCCACACGCCGCCGGGTGATCTCGATACCGTCGAAGAAGATTGGTATCTCGGCCTCGCGCACGAAGTCCAGGCCGTGTTTTGGCAGGGCCAAAGTCAATGCCCGTTGCACATCGACCTCCATGCAGTGCGGCCCAAGCTGTTGCTTCACCTCGATGCAAGCGCCAATCGTTTTGTAAGATGTCTTCTCGAACGTGTGTCCCATCTCCGCCTCCATGAAAACCAAGTAGTCTGGATCACGAACACGCGAAGGGGCGCGAAACGTTGGACCACGAAAACACGAAGGGGCGCGAAAGCGCGAAACGCGAAGCGCTCGAAGGCACTTCCGCCCACGCAGCCTCGCTGGCAAGCACACCCTTCGCGTCCTCGTGCTTCGTGATTTCGTGGTCCTTCGCGCCTTCGTGATCCATATCCTTCGCGCCTTCGTGATCCATATCCTTCGCGCCTTCGTGATCCATATCCTTCGCGCCTTCGTGGTCCATACCCTTCACGCGCATCGTCATATCTTCGCCCGGCACACCGGCGCAACTTTTTTCGTCCGCTCATACTGCCACGCATTGACCTCATCCTGGTGAACATACTGCCACAGCGCAGCCGCCTCACGGTAGAGATCCAGGGTGTAGCAGAAGTGGATCCAGTCGCAGAGCTCCTCGGACTTGGGCGCGTCGTTGCCGCGGCCTTGGAGATTGTCCTGGATGCAGCGCACCGGTTGGCAGGCGGCAAGTAGAAGCTGCTTGTCTGATATCGGGGTAATGGCCCTGGCCCGTTTTTCAGCCAGGAGTTGATCGTAAATCGGTCCCCACACCTGCCGGAATTGGCCTGCCGACATGGATTGGCGTGTGAGTTCCAGCATCTCCACAGTCACGCCGGATGGCTTTGAAGGCGTTGACCGGGGTGAGCGTCCTCGAGGTCGCGCCGGTTGTGCCACAGCT
>JAJTXO010000700.1 GCA_021463315.1 Caldilineales bacterium
AGAAGCCATCGCGTCCTACGAATCCGCCGTCCAGCGCACCCCGCCCGACTCGCCCGACCTGCCCTCCTTCCTCAACAACCTGGGTATTAGCCTCAGCGACCGCTATGCCCACACCGGCGCGCTGGCCGACCTGGAAGAAGCCATCGCGTCCTACGAATCCGCCGTCCAGCGCACCCCGCCCGACTCGCCCGACCTGCCCGAATACCTCAACAACCTGGATGCCGGCCTTCGCGCCCGTGAGCAAGCGATTCGCGTCCAGTAGAGCGCGGCCCAGCGCGAGCCGTCCGAGGCGCCTGCCCGTTAACAACCTGGCCGCGTTCACCATGACTGGCGCGTGAATCGGATGTTGTGCGTATGTCAAAATGCGAACACGCGTAGCGTGGCGCAACGGAGACGCCTGTGAACACCAACGAAGCGATGTTGCAAGCCATCGAGCGACTCTGGCCAGAGCAGCGGCTCCGTCACCCGCTACACTGATATTGCCTACCCGCGGCGGGCCTGGATCGATGCGCCGCGCCTGACCTGGTGCTGCACATCGCGGTCGAGGGATCGTCTCTGGTGTTCACGCTGCTGCGCGATGGCGGCGCGTATTGGCGCACCTTCCCGCCCGTGCCCCTACGCCAGGCACCCGAAGCCTATGCGGCCGAGCTGTACCGCGCCATCGCCATCCCCCGCTGCCGGCGATCCCACCTGGCTGGCCTACAGCGTCTATACCCACCCCAACGCACGGCTGCGCCATAGACGCCAGGCCTGCTGCACCCCTTCGACCACGTTGGCAACCAGGATGACGGCCACGATGATGTCGAAGGCCAGAGTCAGCTCGGCGTGCGCGGCCAGGCTGGGACCGGCCAGCATCGCGGCCGCCACGGCGACGCCGGCCAGGTTGACGCCGATGGCTGCCAGCCGCAGCAGCGGGGTCCACCGGCCGCGAATCAGGGTTAGCACGGCCAACACGGCGTCGGCTGCCAACAGCGCCATCAACCAGGGGAGATAGCGCATGAACTCGGCCGAGAAGATCGCCATCGAGGTCCAGTCGCTGCCCTTCACCGCGATGCGACCCTGCGAATCCAGCAGCGCGCCCAGCACAGCGATGAAGGCCACGTTGAAGACCACGGTGAAAATGGTCTCCCCGGCGCTGACGCGATCGGCGTTCCCGGCCGCAGGCAACGAACGCGGATCCCACCCCTGGCTCATCTGCTCCATCTCCCGCAGATTGAGACGCTCCAACAGGGCGAAGATCAGCGTCACCCACGCGGCCGCCTGGATCACGCCTCCCAGCACGCCGCCCACGATGTCGAAGAGATTCGGACTCTGCGACGCCTGCGCCAGGCCCACAACCATCCCCAACAGGCTGACGGCCAGCACGATGCCCACCACCAGCCGCAGCACCGTCAAGTAGGTTGGATAGAGCAGCGGACCGATCAGGTACTGGCTGGCGCCGTAGCGCATAGCCATCTCGCGCGGCGGGCCAAACTGGCGCAGCACGGCCAGCGCCTGCGTCTCCTGGGCTTCAGCGCCACCAGCCTCGGCCTCCACCGCGTCGTGCAGCAGCGATCTGATCTCTTGCTCCACATCGGCCCGGTTGCGGGCGGGCAGCATCCGGCCGACCTCGGCCACATAGCGTTCAATCCATTCTTGGGCAGTCATGGGTCATTCCTCCGGGGAGAGCAGGCCATCCAGCGCGGCGCTGAGGTGAGGCCACTGAACTGCGAAACCGGGTTCACCCCAAAACAACGTGATGATCTGGAGTTGGCCTGTTCGTTCTTAGCATCGATGAGCAACGCCCAGAAGCTTTTGGTTCGGAGCAGGTGGATTCTCCAGAGCGCTCAGCACGCGCAAGCTGTCGCGATCAGATAGGGCGATACGTTCAGCCTCGTCGATCACAGCTTTGGCGGCCTCCAGGGCATTCTGCAGGACAAAAGTCGTCAGATCAATGTGGGTATAGGAGACAGCGCGCACCAACAGCGCTTTGTCTTCGGGACGGATGCGCAAAGATATCCGGCTACTATCTTGAACGGTTGCTCGTGGCACGGTGAATCTCCTCGTGACTGTACGTATTCAAATGGTACATGGCCTTTGGTCACCTGGCAATATTCCCGCGTAGCTAATACTGCCAGTCAACTGCTGCCATCGAGAAAGAAAGACAGGGAAGAGATATCGGAGTCGAGCCTTTAGGCGGCGTCCTACACGAGACAGTGTGTCATGGCAGAAAACCGTCAGTGTGGCGGAAATGAAATTGCGACACGCTGACCCAAAGTCAATGTGTCGCAATCTCGTGGTTATGTAGCCCTATGACCCACTCAGGACTTGAACCTGAAACCCGCTGATTAAGAGTCAGCTGCTCTGCCAATTGAGCTAGTGGGCCAAGACCAGTCGATTATATGCCGCGCGGGGCGGCTTGTCAAATCACGCCCCCTTTTCCTCGCCCGCCCCAGACAACGAAAAGCCCCTGTCCTGGCGGACAGGGGCTGGAAAGAAGCCCAAAGACAAACTCAGTCGTTCACTATCATCTCAAGAAACCGGGGTCGAGACTTCCGAAGTCTGCGCAGGTTTGTTCAAAACGAGCTCACAGTCCATAAGACTTCGGAAGTCTTCCTCAATCTATTGAGAGTATCATCTCAAAAAACCGGGGTCGAGACTTCCGAAGTCTGCGCAGGTTTGTTCAAAACGAGCTCACAGTCCAT
>JAJTXO010000701.1 GCA_021463315.1 Caldilineales bacterium
CGAACTCCGCGGGGCTTGCCCTTTGCGCTCGGTTGGACTATACTGCGCTGTAGGATGCTATCAGGAGGTGTGTGATGGCTGTTGTAACTGATGATCTTGTGGCGCGAGTGTTGGCTGCGGCTGAGCCGGCGGAACGCTCGTTGCGCCGCCAGATGCTGGACGTCCTGCTGGCGCCCGCGCAGCCGGCGCGCATGAACTATGAGGAGTTCCTGGCCTGGGCCGACGAAGATACGCTGGCCGAGTGGGTGAATGGCGAGGTGATTATGACCAGTCCGGCGTCAATACCGCACCAGGACCTTGCTGGGTTTCTCGGCAGCGTTCTGCGCATTTTCGTGGAGCAGCGCGGCCTTGGAGTGGCGCTGGTTGCTCCTTTTCAGATGAAGTTGGAGGGATCGGGCCGCGAGCCGGACCTGATCTTCCTCGCCAGGGATCATCTGGATCGGTTGCGCAGGACCTATCTTGCCGGTCCCGCTGATCTGACGGTGGAGATCATCTCGCCGGAGAGCGTCGGGCGCGACCGCGGGGACAAGTTCTACGAGTACGAGCAGGCCGGCATTCCGGAGTACTGGCTGCTCGATCCCCAGGCCCGGCGCGCCGAGTTCTATCAACTCGACGCAGCCGGCGTCTATCAACTGACTGCTCCCGATCAGGAGGGCATCTACCGTTCTGCTGTCGTGCCCGGCTTTTTGCTGCGAGTCTCGTGGCTCTGGCAGCAACCCCTGCCGCGCGTCCTGGACGTGCTGCGCGAGCTGGGTGTAGTGTAGAAGACCCAGCCCCCAACCCCCAGAGGCGCCCTCATGTCAGCCATCACCCAAGGCCGCGCAGACCTGGCCCGCTGGCGGGCCACTGTGCCCAGCAATTTCTTCACCTGCGACGCCAACCTGCAGGCTGTGCTGCCGCTGTACGATCCCGGCTACCCAGGCTACGCGGCCGAGCTGGCCGCGTTCGGCCGCGCCGTGGCCACGGTGATCGACCCGGCCGCGACCATCAACGACCGGCCGCACAACCATCCCCGGCTGGATGGCTGGGACGGCATCGGTCAGCGCACCGAAAGCATCGAGTTTCACCCCAGCTATCACGCCGCGGGCCGGCCAGCCTACGAGGCGGGACTGCTGGCGCTGTCGGCCACGCCGGGCCACGCCGTGCAGCAGAGCGCGCTGTTCTACCTGCTCACCCAGGCCGGCGAGATGGGCCACGCCTGCCCCATCGTCTGCACCCTGGGGCTGATTCGCGCCCTGCAGGCCAGGGGCAGCGACGAGTTGAAGGCGATGTATCTGCCGCCGCTGCTGGCGCGCGACTACGACCGCAAGCAAGTGGCCTCCCAGTTTCTGACCGAGGTGCAGGGCGGCTCTGACGTGGGCGCGAACGCGGTGGAGGCGCGGCCAGCGGGCCAGGAGGGGCTCTGGCTGCTGCGCGGCGAGAAGTGGTTCTGCTCGGTGGCCAACGCCGACCAGATGCTGGTGACCGCGCGGCCGGCCGGCGCGGCCGAGGGCACGCGCGGGCTGGGCACGTTTCTGGTCCCCCGCCGCCTGCCCGATGGCTCGCTCAACGCCTTTCACATCCGCCGCCTCAAGACCAAATTCGGCACCCGCACCATGGCCTCGGGCGAGATCGACTTCGCGGATGCGGTCGCGTTCCCCATCGGCGCGCTGGACGAGGGCTTCAAGATCGTGGTGGAGCTGGTGCTGAACACCTCCCGCTGGACCAACGCGCTGGGCTCGGCTGGGCTGCTGCGCCGCGCCTATGTGGAGGCGTGGACCTTCGCGCAGCAGCGCCAGGCCTTCGGCGCGGCCATCGGTCGCTATCCGCTGGTGCTGGAGGCGCTGGCCGAGATGAAGAGCGACCTGTACGCCATGCTGGCCTCTACCCTGCGGCTGAGCAGCCTGGTCAACCGCATCGACCTGGACGTGGCCACGGAGCAGGAGCAGGCCGTGCATCGCCTGCTGGTCAACATCAACAAATACGCCACCTCGGTGCAGGCCAGCCTGGGCATCCGCCGCGGCCAGGAGATCCTGGGTGGCAACGGTGCGATCGAGGATTTCAGCGTCGTTCCCCGCCTTTACCGCGATGCGTTGGTCTTCGAGAGCTGGGAGGGCAGCCACAACGTGCTCTGCCTGCAGGCCGCGCGCGATATGCAGCGCTATGGCCTGCACCGCCACCTGTTCGACTACCTGGGCGCGCTGCTGGACGGCGTGACCCGTCCAGAGCTGGCCGGCGTGCAGGATTTGGTGGTGAATCAGATGAATGCTACGCAGCAGCGAGTGGAGCGCCTGCTGAGCAGTTCGCCTGGATCCCTCCAGACCCACGTCCGTCGATGCGTCGATCAACTGGCGCTGGTGGTTCAGTCAGCGTGTCTGCTGGCCGAGGCCGATTGGGAGCTGGGGCACGGGATGGACAGCGACAAGCCGGCCGCGCTGGCGTTCTTCGTCAACCGTAACTTGCAGCCAGGCTACGATCCGATGGATGACGGCCAGTATAGAGAGCGGATTGAGTGGCTGGCAGCAAGGTGAGTTCTGGCAGGCTCGGTCAGAGACCGGCCTGAGCGGGGGGCGGCCTGAGCGGCTCGGTCAGAGACCGGCCTGAGCGGGGGGGCGGCCTGAGCGGCTCGGTCAGAGACCGGCCTGAGCGGGGCGCGGCCTGAGCGGGGCGGGGCGGCCTGAGCGGCTCGGTCAGAGA
>JAJTXO010000702.1 GCA_021463315.1 Caldilineales bacterium
GAGATCGTGCGCGGCACGGCCGGAGTGCGCCTGGAGCAGCACCCGGCCAACCGCGGCTATGGCGCGGCGCTCAAGAGCGGCTTCCGCGCGGCCAGCGGCGAGCTGCTGGCCTTCCTGGACGCCGACGGCACCTATCCGCCGGAGTATTTCCCCCAGCTCTGCCAGACCCTGCTGGACGGCGGCTACGACATCGTGGTCGGTTCGCGCATGGCCGGCGCCGAGAGCGAGATGCCGCTGACCCGCCGCGTCGGCAACACCCTCTTCGCGGGCATGATCAGCCTGCTCAGCCGCCAGCGCATCACCGACAGCGCCAGCGGCATGCGGGTCTTCCGCCGCACGGCGCTGGAACAGCTCTACCCCCTGCCCGATGGCCTCAACTTCACCCCCATCATGAGCATCCGCGCCCTGCACGAGGATGTCAAGATGGCCGAGCTGCCCATCCCCTACAGCGAGCGCGTGGGCCGCAGCAAGCTCAGCGTGGTGCGCGATGGGGCGCGCTATGTGCAGACCATCACCTGGACCAGTCTGTACTACAACCCGGTGCGCCTCCTGGGCGGCCTGGCGCTGCTGGCGCTGGCCATGGCCGGGCTGATCGCGCTGGCCACCCTTTTCGCCCGACTGATGGGGATCACCGCGGTGGGTCCGCTGGGCGCGTTTGCGCTCTTCTCCATGTTGGTGCTGGCGGTGGCCGGCGTCAGCCTCTTCAACCTGGGCGCGACCTTCAACTACCTGGTGGCGCTCTTCCATCGCCGGCCGGTGAAGCAGGGGCTGTTCGGCAAGCCGCTCTTCGATCCGCCGCTGGATCGCCATTTCTGGTGGATGGGGCTGGCAGGCATGGCCGCGGGCCTCGGGCTGGGGCTGCTGATGCTGGCGCTGGCCTTGGGCGGCTTGCCGACCAGCAAGGCATGGCTCTGGTATCTGCTCAGCGCGATGGTCTTCTTGATCGGCCTGCAGTTCCTGATCTCCTGGATCCTGATGCGCGTGCTGGAAGAGCTGAACCAGCGCGACCGGCTGGCCGCGACGGATCTGGGACGGTAAATTGGTAGATTGGTAGATTGGTGAGTGGTAGATTGGTGGATTGGTGAATGGTAGATTGGTGAGTGGTAGAGTGGTAGAGCGGTGAGTGGTAGATTGGTAGACTGGTGGACTGACGGGCGCACGACCAACGTACCAACCTACCAATGTACCAATATACCAACGTACCAATATACCAACGTACCAATCTACCAATCCACTAACGGAGTACAACGATGAATGCAGACCATAGCAGAGAACGAGCTGGATTGGATGAACAGTTGAAGCGCAACCTGGGGACGCGGCGGGTGGCGGCGCTGCGGCCGTCCAGCTTCCCCGACGCGGGCGCGGCGGTGCAGACGCTGACTTCTTCGACGCGGCCGCCGGGCAGCGTGGACGTGTTGCTGGTCAACCCCCCCTCCCCCGACGGCGGCATCTGGATCCGCAGCCAGCACCGGGTGGGCCGCCGCAGCCGCGAGAACATGATCTGGCCCCAGGTCAGCCTGGCGCAACTGGCCAGCCTGCTGGTCCCCGAATACACCGTCGAGATCGTGGATGCCATCGCCACCCGCATGGGCTGGCCGGAGTTCGAGCGCATCCTGGACCAGCGGCGGCCCAAGTACTACCTGACCCAGGTGACCGCGCCCACCCTGCGCAACGACATGATGGGCGTCTTCCTGGCCAAGTCGCTGGGGGCTGTGACCCTGGCCTTCGGCACCCACGTCACCCCCATGACCCTGGAGACCATGCGCCCCTTCCCCGCCCTGGACTTCGTGCTGCGCGGCGAGCCCGAGGCCACCCTGCGCGAGCTGCTGGATCACCTGGAGGGCAAGACCCCCTCCGATCCACGCGTCGCCAAGCTGGTGGCCGATACCAAGTCGGTGATCGGTAAACGGTCATCGGACGAGGGTGACCGATCACCGGCCACCGATCACCGATCACCGATCACCGATCACCGGTCACCGATCACCGATCACCGATCACCGATCACCGTTTACCCCACCCCCTTCGCCCCTTCCACCCTGGAACGTCTCGACGAAGCGATGCTGGCCGAGGCTGAGCAGGCGCCGCTGGCCGGCATCCTGGGCCTGGCCTGGCGCTACCAGGGGGAGATCATCATCAACCGCGATCGCCCCTTCTTCCCGGCCATGGACGACCTGCCCATGCCGCTGCACCATCTGCTGCCGCTGGACAAGCAGCGCATGCCGATGATCCAAGGGCCCTTCACCTTCATCGTCACCAGCCGCGGCTGCCCAGCCGGCTGCACCTATTGCATCAAACATGTCTCCTACCAGAACTCGGTGCGGCTGCGCTCGCCCCAGGCCATCTTCGACGAGCTGGCGCTGCTGGCCGAGCTGGGCGTCCACAACGTTCACATGTACGCCGACCTCTTCACCGTCAACCGCCAGCAGGTGGTGGCGCTGTGCCGCCTGATCATCGCCCGCGGCCTGCGGGTCCACTGGACCTGCAACAGCCGCGTCGATTATGTGGACGAGGAGATGCTGTCATTGATGGGCCAGGCTGGCTGCTATCTGATCTCCTGGGGCATCGAAAGCGCCAACGAGCAGATCCTCAAGCGCGCCCACAAGGGCTATCGCAAGGAGCAGGCGATGCTGGCGCTGACCTGGGCCCACAACGCGGGCATCAAGAACTGGGGCTA
>JAJTXO010000703.1 GCA_021463315.1 Caldilineales bacterium
GGGGCCAGCGTTGTGGTCGGCGCGACGCTGGCTGTGGCGGTTGGCGATGCAGCCGCCGCTGCCAAAGCGGGCGCGGCAGGCGGCGGCGCAGCCGTCGTCAGATCAACCGCGCGGGCCGCCGCGGCCGCGGTCGGCGCGGGCACAGCCGCTCCTTGGCAGCCGCTCAGCGCCAGCAGGACCAGCAAAAGGGCCAGGCAGGCGGCTGATTTCCAGTTGGTCGCAGTTGCTTTTCGTCTCTTCATGGTGACTACTCCGGCCAGTGCATTATACCCTCATCCCGCTGATGCTCACAACATCCGGTCACGTGACCCAGGCATTACTTCCGGCACTAGCCCATATGACCAGCGCCGTTGTAGACTGGGCATAGAAACGGCGAACACAACCCACACTTCGCAAAAACAAGGAGACAGAACCATGACCACTCAACTTCCAAACACCAATGACAGCAAGAAGGCTACAGAAACCCGCGACCGTGTCATCCTGGGTGTGATGCTGATCGCCATCGGCCTGCTGGCCTTCCTCTCGCAGGTCATCGACCTGCCCCACATCGAGTGGCTGATTTTGCCCGGCCTGGCGCTGATCTTCCTGCTCTGGGGCCTGATCAGCCGCGAGATCGGCCTGCTGATCCCCGGCGGCATCCTGGCCGGCATCGCCCTGGGCATCTACCTGATCACCGGCCCCTACGTGGGCCAGATCGAAGAGAACCAGGGCGGCGTCTTCCTGCTGGCCTTCTCGGCCGGCTGGGCCTTGATCAGCTTGCTTTCCCTGCTGAGCAAGCAGGGCTTCCAGTGGTGGCCGCTGATCCCTGGCGGCATCATCGGCCTGGTCGGCCTGGCCATCCTGCGCGGCGGCGCAGCCATGCGACTGCTGGAGCTCATGGGCTACGCCTGGCCGCTGATCTTGGTGGCGGTCGGCGTCTACCTCCTGCTCAAACGGCGCAGTTGACCGGCAACGCGGTAGATTGGTCGTCTCCCCGACCAATCTACCAACCTACCCATCTACCAATCACCAGTTTACTTTCCGCCCACTTTCGAGTATCATGGCCGTTATGTCAGACAAAGGCTCCTCCCGCTTCTCCCTGGACATGCTCAACCTGGCCGGCTACTTCATCGTGCCCGCGGTGAGCATTCCCATGCTGTGGGAGCTGTTTCAGCAGGATGCGCCCACTCGATGGCTGATCTCGGCGCTGCTGGGGCTGTTCGTTTTGCTCTATGCGCTGCGTTCGTCCATCCTCGGCGATCGGCCGTGGGGGCCATATCTCTACACCAGCCTGCAAACCGCGCTGATCGTTGCTATCCTGGCGACGCCGCCGCACAATCTGATCGTGGTGGTGTTGTTCTTCGTGCTCAGCGCCGAGGTCACGATGATGTATCCCCCGCGCGTGAGCGGGGCTTGGATTGTGCTGTTCACCCTCATCACGCTGGCAGCCTACGGTGTGATCGCCGGCGCCGGCGGCCTGGCCGCCGTCCCCATCTATGCCGCTGGCTACGTTTTCTTCGCCATCTTCGCGCAACAGACGGCCCGGGCAGAGGCCGCGCGGGCTGAGAGTGAGCGCCTGTTGCTGGAGCTGCAAGAGGCGCACCGCCAGCTTCAGAGCTACGCGGCCCAGGCCGAGGAACTGGCGGTGCAGCAGGAACGGAACCACCTGGCGCGCGAGATGCACGACACCCTGGGCCACCGGCTGACCGTCTCCTCGGTGCAGCTTCAGGCCGCGCAGCGCCTGATTTCCAGCGCGCCCGACCGCGCTGCCCAGATGGTCGGCGCGGTGCAGGTGGAGATCCGGGAGGGGCTGCAAGAGCTGCGTCGCACCGTGGCCACGCTGCGCGCCCCGGTGGAGGCTGACCTGGCGCTGGGGCCGGCCCTGCAGCGGCTGACTGGCGAGTTTCAGCAGGCCACCGGCCTTGTGGTGCATCTGGCAGTGGCCGACAACCTGCCCGAGCTGAGCCTCAACCAACGTCACACGCTCTATCGCGGCGCGCAGGAGGCCCTCACCAACATCCAGAAGCACGCGGGCGCGGCCGAGGCCTGGGTCGAACTCTCCCGCAACGACGGCGCGGTGGCCCTGCGGGTGTGCGACAACGGCATGGGCCTGGACAGCAGCCAACTGAGCGGCAACGGCTTTGGCCTGCCTGGCCTGCGCGAGCGCGCGGCGCTGCTGGGCGGCCAGTTGACTGTGGGGCCAGCGCCGACCGGCGGCGTCGAGCTGCTCTTGGCGCTACCCTTGGAGGCCAACCATGAGTGACCCGGTGCGACTGCTGCTGGTGGACGACCAGCGCCTGATGCGCGAGGGGCTGCGCACCCTGCTGGAGCTGGAGCCTGGCATCGCGGTGGCCGGCGAGGCCAGCAACGGCCAGGAGGCGCTGGAGGCCTACGCCCGGCTGCTGCCCGACGTAGCGCTGATGGATGTGCGCATGCCGGTGATGGACGGCGTGGAGGCCACGCGGCGGCTGCGGGAGCGCTGGCCGGCCGCGCGGGTGATCATCCTGACCACCTTCGACGACGATGAGTATGTCTTCGAGGGGCTGCGCGCGGGCGCGGCCGGCTATCTGCTCAAGGATGTGTCGATCCACGAGCTGGCCGAGGCGATCCACACGGTGATGGCGGGCGGGGTGTTGATCGAGCCGTCGGTGGCGCGCAAGGTGGTGGCCGAGTTCGCGCGCCTGGCCGCGCCA
>JAJTXO010000704.1 GCA_021463315.1 Caldilineales bacterium
GTGGGGGTCTCGGTGGGCGTCTCAGTCGATGTTGGGCTGTCTGTGGGGGTCGGCGTGCCGGTGGAGGTGGGCGTCGGCTGCGGCGAGTTGGGATCCGTCGTATTGGTGACCGACTGGAAGAGCAGATCCGCGAAGGCGACCTGGCCGCGCGGCGCCAACGTCAAGCCTGCTGCAATGGCGAGCAGCAGCAGCGCCATAAGCAGCATCAGTTCGGCGTTTACCGGGCGGCGTGGAGATCTTTGGGATGGGTCTCGCAAAGGATCAGTTTCCTTGGCTGGCTGGCACAGGGATGCGTGCCACCTATGCCGCTGCTAAGAGCGCCTCAGCGGCAATGCGCGGCGCTGGCAGCCCACGCAACAATCCCTCTACGCTCAGATCTTCGTCGATGTCTGGCCAGTGGATTCCATATCCCCCACCTGCGACCTTCCAGTTATTTCGTTCCTGGGGTGTGGCGTGCAGGAGCCGGGGGTGCCAAGCCAACGGAACAATGATCGTGCGTCCATCTAGCAGATCGACGCGCAAAGTGTCTTTGCTGCAGCGCGCGGTCTTTACCCGCTCACCGGGAGATACGTCCATATTCTTTGTACCACCTTGCCATAGAAGTAGAGCCGAAAGGGACCGATTCTCAATGCAGTGGGCATGGGATGGCTCGCCTCGTATCAACTGAGGCCATGCCTATCGCCTTCGCAGGGCAACAATCAGCGCCGTCAGCCCAATCACAGCCATTACGCCGATCAAGACCGCGATGGGGACCGGCGGCTGGGCCGCGGCGGGAGTGGCCGGCTGCGGCTCCTGCGCAGGCAGCGCGGTCGGGACCAGTTGAGTGGGCTCGACAGCAGGCAGGGCCGTGGGCAGGGGCGAAAGCTGCTCTTGGGGCGCTGCAATGGGCGAATCCTGCAGCAGCGGCCCGGCCAGGGCTGTCCCGCCGGCCGCCAGGGTCCAGCCGATGACGAGAGCCGCCAAGGCCAGCGCTGCCAGGATGAGCGTCTCCCGTTGGCCGAGGTTGCTGCGGAGGCTGGTGCGATCAGGGTCTTTCACGGTGCTACCTTTTCTGGGTTGAAAGCTGGCTTGACGAGCAGAATCACCTGGCTCATAGCGGCGGCACGCACCAAGGCGCCGGACGCTTCCGCAGGTCACGTTCTCAACGTGGCGCCCGCAACAAACGTTCCATCTGACTTTACCTGCCTTCAGCTTGCACCCATAGGCCCACCAGCCCGCGGAAGTGAGCGATGAACTGCTCCTGCTCATGCGCGGGGAAGGTCAGGCGGACGTTGTGTACCAACATGTCGTCGAACTCCTGCGCCTGGGCGTACTCCCAGGTCACCTCATCCAGGTGGCGAAGCTGCGTGGCGCGGAACTCCTGGAAGCGCTCGGTGTCGAAGTAGGCATCGGCCAGCGCCGAGTAGGCGGCCAGCTTCTCAGGGTAGCTGCGCTCGGAGTCGGCGATGGCGAAGTAGGCATCGGTGTTCATGTCCAGCCGCATGCGCCGGTCGGTGGCCAGGCAGAAGAGGCTCCAGGCCAGCAGCGATTTGATCGCCCAGGGGAAGTAGTGGTGCAGGCTGATGATGGCCACGTCGGGGCAGGCGTTGGCGAAGTCGATGGGCTGCAAGACGCCGTCCTTGAGGATCGACTCGCAGGAGTTGAACTCCCAGCGGAAGAAGGCGTTGATGATCTTGACCACGGCCGTGGCCTCGGCCATGTGCTCGGCGCTCAGGAAATCGCGGCTCACCTGGTAGCGGTCGTGCATGGGCCGCGTCGGATCGTAGTGGAAGACGTTGACCTGGGGCCCGATGGCCAGGGCGCGCACGAAGATATCGAAGTTCTCCAGCCCGCGCTGCAGGTGCATCATGGTCTGGCCAGAGGCGTCGTAGGCCGCCATCAGTTCCCATTCGTTGCCCACGCGGCTGACCCCGCGCCAGCCGCCGCCGTCGAAGGGCTTCATGTAGAGCGGATAGCTGATCTGGCGGGCGATGCCGGGCAGGTCGAACCAATCGTGGTAGCGGCTGGCGGTGCGGCGGAACTTGTCGGTGTCCGGCCCCTGCTTGGTGGGGATCAGCCAGGTATCGGGGATCGGCAGCCCCAGCCGGATCATCGCGCAGTAGGCCGAATGCTTTTCCATGCTCTGGAAGGTGAAGGGGTTGTTGATCAGATAGACGCCGTTGACCAGCGCGGCCTTCTTCAGCCACTCGCGCGGGTGAACATGCCAGTAGGCCAGGCGGTCGATCACCAGATCATAGGTGGTAGGCGCGGCCAGGTTGAAGGGATGGATGCGGATGCGCTCCACATCGGTGCTGAGCGTGCCGCCGTGGTAGTCCAGCCGCGGCGCCAGCCGGCGATGCAGTTGCTCGAACGCCACCGGCCAGTCATCTTCGTCGCTGAGCAGCAGGCCGATTTTTTTGAGGTTCATGGGGGGGAGTCCTTGGCTGGGGCTTTGGGATGCGATGGGGTAACGAGTAACGAGTAACTCGTAACCCGTAACCCGTAACCCGGAATGGAGTTCTGTGGCTTTGGATTCTGAATTGCTCTTTGCACCGAACTTGCAGCCCAGAAGAGCCTTCCGCGATTCCGGGTTACGAGTTACGAGTTACGGCTCAACATACCCACACACGCACCGCGCGATTCCGGGTTACGCATTACTCGTTACTCATTACGACTTAACATACCCACACACG
>JAJTXO010000705.1 GCA_021463315.1 Caldilineales bacterium
ACACAACACCGCTCTGGCCGGTCTCCGACCGAGCCAGCCCTCCTCTGCTTTGGCCGGTCTCCGACCGAGCCAGCCCGACCCCGCTCTGGCCGGTCTCCGACCGAGCCAGCCGCTGCGTGGTGTGCGCGTCGGCGTGCCGGCCGAGTATTTCATCGCCGGCATGCAGCCAGAGGTGGAGCAGGCCGTGCGTGCGGCCATCGGCGTGTTGGCGAACCTGGGCGCGCAGATCCTCGAGATCAGCCTGCCCCACACCGAGTACGCCTTGCCGGTCTACTATTTGATCGCGCCGGCCGAGGCCAGCGCCAATCTGGCCCGCTACGACGGCGTGCGCTACGGCCTGCGCCATCCCGACGCGCAGACCATGTGGGAGGGCTTCAAGCTGACGCGCGGCGCTGGCTTCGGCCCCGAGGTCAAGCGGCGCATCATGCTGGGCGCGTATGCGCTCAGCGCGGGCTACTACGACGCCTACTACCTCAAGGCGCAGCAGGTGCGCACGCTGCTCAAGCGTGACTTCGACCTGGCGTTCGAGCAGGTGGACGTCATCGCTGCGCCGGTCAGCCCGACGACAGCCTTCAAGGTCGGCGAAAAAGCCGACGATCCGCTGAGCATGTATCTGGCCGACGTGTTCACGTTGTCGCTCAACCTGGCCGGCAACTGCGGCCTGAGCGTGCCCTGCGGCTTCGACGCGGCCGGCCTGCCCATCGGTCTACAGCTCATCGGCCCAGCCTTCGGCGAAGCAACCATCCTACGCGCCGCCTACGCCTACGAACAGGCCACCGCCTGGCGCACGCGGAGACCGGTGATCGGTGAATGGTGATCGGTGATCGGTTATCGGTGATCGGTCACCTTGTCTACTTGTCTACTTGTCTACTTGTCTACCAGTCTACCAACCTACCAGTCTACCAGTCTACCAACCTACCAGTCTACCAACCTACCAACCTACCACCCCAGACAAGGACGTCTTCATGAAACTCATCCTGCCCGTTGCGGGCTTTGGCAAGCGGATGCGGCCGCATACCTGGTCGCGGCCCAAGGTGTTGATCGACGTGGCCGGCAAGCCGATGCTGGGCCACGTGCTGGACCAGTTCGACGGCGTCGGCATCGACGAGGTGATCTACATCACCGGCTGGCTGGGCGAGCAGATCCAGCCCTACGTCGCGGCCCATTATCCTCAATTTGATGCTCGATTCGTTGTGCAGGAGGAGCTGGTGGGCCAGAGCCACGCCATCTGGCTGGCGCGCGAGCACATCAGCGGCCCCTGCTTCATCGTCTTCGCCGACACCATCTCGCGCATCGATTTGAAGGCCATGGCGCGTCAGGATGTGGATGGCGTGCTGGGCGTCTGGCAGGTGGATGATCCGCGGCGCTTCGGCGTGGCCTTCACCCGCCCCGATGGCACGGTGGAACGCTGCGTGGAGAAGCCCGAGACCGCCGAGCACAAGCTGGCCATCATGGGCGTCTACTACGTGCGCGAGGGGCGCGATCTGATCGCCGCCATCGAGCAGCAGATGGCCCGCCGGCAGACGCTCAAGGGCGAGTTTTTCCTGGCCGACGCCTTCAATTTGATGCTGGAACAGGGCGCACGCTTCACCACCGAGACCATGACCGTCTGGCAGGACTGCGGCGTGCCGGCCTATCATCTGGCCACCAATCGCTGGCTGCTGGACAACGGCAGCGACAACAGCCAGACCAGCGCCGCGCGGCTGGTCAACAGCACGATCATCCCGCCCGTGCATCTGGCCGACGACTGCGTGATCGAGAACTCCACCATCGGCCCCTACGCCGTGGTCGAGCGCGGCTGCCGGGTGATCGACAGCCGTCTGCAGGACACCATTCTGATGGCCGACAGCCTGGTGCAGGGCAGCCAGTTGCACGACTCACTGGTGGGCGAGCGCGCCGAGGTGCAGGGCTACACCGGCAGTCTCAATGCCGGCGACGACAGCCAGGTGGTTGGCCAGATTCCTTGCTGAACTTATGGGTGCAAGAGAAGATCCACGAGATCGCCGGGTAACCAAATCTTTCTGGTTTTCAACAGGAGAGACACCATGCAAAATCGTATCTCCAAGCGCGTGGCCTCAGTGCCACCGTCGGGTATTCGCAAGTTCTTCGACATCGCCGCCACCATGGACGACGTGATCAGCCTGGGCATCGGCGAGCCTGATTTCGTCACCCCCGATGTGATCCTGCAGGCCGGCATGGCCAGCCTGCAGCGCGGCGAGACCCGCTACACCTCCAATTCCGGCACTATTGAGCTGCGCCGCGCCATCAGCCAAAAGACCGAGGCGCTGTACGGCGTCCGCTACGACCCCGACAGCGAGATTCTGGTCACGGTGGGCGTCAGCGAGGCGCTCTACCTGGCGCTGACTGCGCTGCTGAACCCGGGCGACGAGGTGATCGTGCCGGAGCCCTGCTTCGTGGCCTACACGGCCGAGGTGGTCTTTGCCGGCGGCTCGCCGGTGACCATCGCTACCCAGTTCGCCAACGATTTCCAGGTCACCGGCGCCGAGATCGAGGCGGCCATCACCCCGGCCAGCAAGGCGCTGCTGATCGGCTATCCCAACAACCCCACCGGCGCGGTGCTCAGCCGCCAGCGGCTGGAGGAGATCGCCCAGGTCGCGGAGAAACACGATCTGATCGTCCTGTCGGATGAGATCTACGACCGGCTGG
>JAJTXO010000706.1 GCA_021463315.1 Caldilineales bacterium
CAACCTTTCCTGTGGTTGTATTTTGCAAGGTACCGTTGTACCAGCTATTGGTTAGGTTGGCCCAATCTTCTCCTTGTCCCCAACGTGTTACGCTCTCGCGGGGCAGTTTCAAAAACAAGCTGTCCAAGACCGTGAACTACTGACCTTTCAGGTTAACGACAGGAGCACCGCTGTGATAAGACACACGAAGAGTATCCGGTGGCCAGGCCACATGGCTATCCTGCTGGCCGTCGCGTTGACGCTGGCGGGTTGCCGGCCGTTGTTGATGCGGCCGCTGGAGCCAGGCCAGCCCAAATCTGCGCGTAGCCAGCCTACGGCCGGCTCATCGCCGACTCTGCCAGCCGCTGCGACTCTGCTGCCCGGGCCCGCAACGGCCCTGCCCGCGGCCAGCTTCTTCGATGTGGACTGGGACGATCGGGAGCTGTTTCGCAGCGGCCTGGTGGCGGCCGCGCAGGATGCGTTGGAGGAACAGCCGGGGGCCAGCGTCTATCACCTGAACCTGAACATCGACGACAGCCTCACGCAGGTGACGGGCTGGCAGGAGGTGCGCTACACCAACAACGAGGAGACGGCGCTGGAGGAGATCGCCTTTCGGCTCTTCCCCAACCTGACCGGCGGCGCCACTGTCGTGTCCAACCTGGTGGTGGATGGCCAGCCAGCCGAGCCCCGCTATGCGCAGGAGGATAGCGTCCTGTTTGCGCCCCTGCCGCAGCCGCTGCAGCCCGGTGAGCAGACGGTGATCGGCATGGATTTTGCCGTGACCGTGCCCACCGACGCGGCCAGCAGCAACTATGGCACCTTTGCCTATCTGGAGGATGTGCTGGCGTTGGCCCACCCCTACCCGATGATCGCGGTCTACGACGACGAGGGATGGAACACCGAAATCGCGCCGCCCGATGGCGATGTGGTCTATGCTGACGCCAGCTACTACCTGGTGCAGGTCACAGCCCCGGCCGATCTGACCGTGGTCACATCGGGTGTCACCCTGGATCGGCAGCAGGTGGACGACAGCCAGACGCTGGCCATTGCGGCTGGCCCGGCGCGCGATTTCTACCTGGCGGCCAGCCCCAGCTACCAGATGGTCAGCTGGCAGGTGGGCGAGACGACCATCAACAGCTATGCGCCGGCCAAGCTCAAGCGCAGCGCGGCCGAGGTGGCGGAGATCAGCGCGCAGACGCTGGAGACGCTGGCTGCGCGCCTGGGCCCCTATCCCTACAGCGAGCTGGATCTGGTCAGCACCGCCACCAGCGCGCTGGGGGTGGAGTATCCCGGCATCATCGCCCTGACTACGGACATCTATGGCCGCGGCTTTGGCCACTATCTGGAGAGCACAGTGGCGCATGAGGTGGCGCACCAGTGGTTCTACAACCTGGTGGGCAACGATCAAGTGGACGAACCGTGGCTGGACGAAGCGCTGACGCAGTTTGCCACGCTGCTCTACTTTGGCGACCAGCACGGGCCGGCCGGCGCGCGGGCCTTTCGCGAGTCGCTGAAGGGCCGCTGGGAACACAGCGACGACGAGAAGATCCCGGTGGGTCTGCCGGTGGCGGCCTACAGCCAGGGCGGCCAGTATCCTGGGACCTACGGCGCCATCGTCTACGGCCGTGGCGCGCTTTTCTTCGAGGCGCTGCGGGATGAGATGGGACAGGAGGCGTTCGATCAGTTTCTGGTCGACTATGTTCAGACCCACCGCTGGGGCATTGCCACAGCCGACAGCCTGCGCGTGCTGGCCGAACAGCACTGCGGCTGCGACCTGACGGCGCTGTTCGAGGAGTGGATCTATGGTTCGTAGCGGCGACCGAGACGTCTGAGCACGTCTCCAGGCCTGATCGAGCCGAAGAGCCGAACGCAGGTCACTTGGCGATTGGACGCAGCCAGCGTATAATAGGCCAGGCTTTTGTGAACGGAATGGCTGGCGTCGTGAACGTCCCAGCGTAGCGGAGTGAAACGAGTAGCACAGATGCAAACAACATTGGCGATCGACCCCGAAGTATTGATTCCTGAGATCCAGTTGCCGCCGACTGATCTACCCACAGAGGATGGAGTTCCCTTGGAAACTAACTGGCATCGTGTACAGATCAACCTGTTGATCGATTCCGTCCATGCTTGCTGGCGAGACCGCGCGGACTACTACGCCGGCGGCAACATGTTCATCTACTTCAGCATGGACCAGGTGCGCAATCGCGATTATCGTGGGCCCGATGTTTTCATCGTCAAGGATGTAGATGGAACGCGCCCGCGCGATGCGTGGATCGTGTGGGATGAAAATGGGCATTATCCCAACGTGATCGTCGAGCTCTCTTCTCCGTCCACCATCGCGGTGGACCTGAAGGATAAGAAGTTTCTCTATGAGAGAATCTTCCGCACACCGGAGTACTTCTGTTACGACCCGGCCAGCGATACCCTGTGGGGTTGGCGGCTGGCAGGCAACAGCTACGTCCCGATTCCCGCTGACCAAGAGGGTGCCCTGTGGAGTGAGCAGTTGGAGCTGTGGCTGGGACGCTGGCAGGGCGAGTACCTGCGCAGCGACGCGGTCTGGCTGCGTCTGTGGACCCCCGACGGCGACTTAGTGCTCACCCTGGCAGAGGCCGAGGCGCAGCGGGCAGAGGCCGAGGCGCAGCGGGCAGAGGCCGAGGCGCAGCGGGCA
>JAJTXO010000707.1 GCA_021463315.1 Caldilineales bacterium
CAACGCGGTCTGCCATCGCGACTATCGGCTGGGCGGGCGGCGCATCGAGATTCGCATGTTCGACGACCGGCTGGAGGTGTTGAGCCCCGGTGGCCTGCCCGGCTATATCACCATCGACAACATCGTCGAGGAGCACTTCAGCCGCAACCC
Source organism: Caldilineales bacterium (assembly GCA_021463315.1). Classification (GTDB taxonomy): domain Bacteria; phylum Chloroflexota; class Anaerolineae; order JAAEKA01; family JAAEKA01; genus JAAEKA01. Next base: position 151 of record JAJTXO010000707.1, read on the forward strand.
TCGCCTGGTCAATGGCCTCTACCACTGGAACTACATCGAGGAGATGGGGCTGGGCATCGACAAGATGATCGAGGGCATGGTCAACGCAGGCCATCCCAGGCCCACCTTCAAGCCGACGCCGCATAGCTTCACCGTGGTGCTGGAAAACGTGCGCGAGCGGGATCCATTGCCTGGCATCCCTGGCTGGCAGACCAGCATGAACGAGCGGCAACTGCGCGCGATCCTGTTTATCAAAGAAAAGGGCCGGATCACCAGCGGCGACTATCAGGAGCTCTGCCCCGATGTCACCGCCGAGACCCTGCGGCTGGACATGGTCGATCTGTCCGATCGCGGCATCGTGATGAAGATCGGTCAGAAGCGCGGCACCCACTATATCTTGAAATAGAGTGACGAACAGCTCAGCCATCAGCGCCGGGCACTCGTTCCGTTCATCCAGCGCTATGAACACTTCCCTTGGCGGGACCCGAGCGCTGCTCGTCCTGCTGACAGCGATTCTGATCTTCGCGGCCCTGCCAGCGCCGCTGCTGGCCGAAGAGGCGCCCCCACGGCTGGACTGGGGCCACTGGGAATCGGGGGTGGACCGGCCTGGGCTGCCGGAGAGCGGGGCCGGCTGGTCGAGCGAGGAATATCAGCCGGCGACGACCGAGGAGTGGGTCTTCGTCTACGATCTGTGGCAGACGGGCATCAGCTCGTTGAGCGGCCTGGGGCCGATCTCGCCGATCCAGGGTCGGCGCGCCGTGATCCAGCACGCAGAAGAGATCAGACTGTGGGCATCCAGCGATCTGGAACTGCTGGTGGCAGCCTCAATCGCCCATCAGGCCAGCGACTTCAAGGACCGGCCCTTCGGCACCGACGCCGTCGAGGCGGTGTGGCGCGCCCTGATCGACGGCAACATCAGCGTCGGCATCGCGCAACTGCGCCGCGATGAGGTGGCCACCTGGGCGCCCTACCTGAAAGGGGTCGATCTACTGGCCCCAGACCTGGCGATCCGCGTCATGAGCGCCAAGCTCAAGCTGTCCGACGCCTATATCCGCTACCGCCGTCCCGATGTCTCCGACACAGATCGCTACATGCTCCTGGCGCTGGCGCAGAACACCGCCTCGGCCGCGGGCATGCGCAGCACCGTCGATTACTATTTCGATGTCGCGGGCGGCGATTGGTCAACGATGTTGGCCAGCGAGCGCGCCCAGACGCAGGACTGGCAGGAACAGCTCCGTCTGGTGCTGCTGCACCTGGACTGGCTGGTGGAACAGGGCTGGCCTGTCCCGCAGGAATTGGACCGGGCCTACTGGTCGCGGGTGGCATTTGCCGAGCCGCATGAACAGCGTTGAGAGGCGCGCGCGCGGAGTTGACGGTTTTTGCCCATCTCTGCAACCTGTGCTATAGTCGCCGCCATGCACAAGAGAATACTCGATTTCAAGCGACTACTTCCCTTCGTGCTGCTCACAACCCTTCTCTTCCCCACCATTGTCAGCGCCGCCGGCCCCACCGGAGCGACTGGCAAAGAGCAGCCGCCAGCCTTCGACAGGCTGGAAAATCCCTCAAGCTCCAGCGAGACCCGTGGCTTTGGCTACCTCTACACCGTGGTAGCCGGCGATGATCTTTGGCTTATCGCCAAGGCCCATGACCTCAGCATGGAGACGCTGGCCCAAGCCAACGACCTGGAGCCCCCCTACTGGATCTATCCCGACGACAAGCTCTGGATTCCAGCCGCGCCGGCCAAGGTCGAGCGCCCGCCGACACCCACCCCCACGCCTGCGCCCACTCCGACCCCTGCGCCAACCCCGATCCCTGTGGTGGCCGCGCCCCCGCCGGCCGCGGACGCGGCGGCCGCGCCGCAGCCCGAAGCTCAGGCTGCGCCCGCCGAGGCTCCGGCCGCGCCCATCACCGTCACCCAGACGGCCGATGTGGCCGCCGCCCCAACTGAGGCCATCGCGGCCGCGGCCGCGCCAGCGGTCTCTGGCGACGCCAAGCTGATCTTCGACTTGATGAATCAAAAGCGGACGGCCAATGGCCGACCGGCCTTGGTCTGGTCGGATCAACTGACGGCCGCGGCGCAGACCCACGCCGATGACTGCGCCCGGCGCGGCTGGGGCAGCCACGTGGGCAGCGACGGCGCCCGACTGCGAACCCGGCTGGCGCGGGTGGGCTATGAACCCTCCTGGACCAGCGAAAACTGGGCCAACGCCATCGGCGCCGAGAGCGCGTTCTACATGTGGTACTGGGAAGGCCCCGGCGGCGACCACTATGAAAACATCATGAGCTGGAACTACTCTCAGGCTGGCGTCGGCGTGGCCCGCAGCAGTTGGGGCTACTACTACATCGTGGACTTCGGCGGCTAGCCGCAAGTTCCGGGCAGCGGCCCCCCCATTCATAGAAAGGAGAAGAGGCTGGCAGCGCGACGCTGCCAGCCTCTTTGCATTCCCAACTCTTCCCCCCTGTCATGCTGAGGCCCGGCGAAGCATCTCCCCTTCCCACGCGCCGGGATGCTTCG
>JAJTXO010000708.1 GCA_021463315.1 Caldilineales bacterium
GACCAGCGTCGCCACACCGATGGCGCCGACGCGGAACCACCGTGTGAACCGGCTGGGCCGCTGCAGGTGCAGGAGCCGCGGCCGCACTGGGCGCGGTGGCGGTCGGCTTTCTGCTGGCCGCGGTGCAGCTTCTGCCCACCCTGGAGCTGTCCGGGCTGTCGATTCGCAGCGGCGGGCTGGCCTGGCGCGAGGCGGTCTCCTTCTCCCTGCAGCCGCGCGGCCTGCTGCTCACCCTGTTGCCCAGCGTCGATGAGAACCTGGCCGCGCGCTTCGCCACGCCAGCCTTCGGCGAGTATGTGGCCTACGTCGGCGTGGCTGGCCTGCTGCTGGCGCTGCTGGGGGTCGCGGCCTGGCGCAACGCGGCTGGCCGCCGACCGGCCGCCTCGCCCTGGGGACTGGCCAGCGCGCTGGCGCTGGTCGGTCTTTTCCTGGCCTTGGGCGCCTTCAATCCACTGTACTATCTGCTGGTACAGCTCGTGCCCGGCTTCGATCTCTTCCGCGCGCCGGCGCGCTGGATGCTGCTCTACACCCTGGGCGTCAGCCTGCTGGCCGGCTGCGGCGCGGCCAGCCTGCCCCAGTTGGGCGCCTGGACGCGGCCGCGGCTGCGGCTGGGCCATGACGCTCGACGGTGGGCCGCGCTGGCGCTGTTGGCGCTGACGGCTGGCCTGCTGGCGCTGCAGCGCTGGCCGGGCGGGCTGAGCCTGCTCTTCTGGCTGGCGGCCGCGCTGGCTCTGCTGGGCATCGCAGCCTGGCAGACCCGCTGGCCGGCCGCGCGGCTGCTGCTGGTTCCGCTGCTGCTGGCCGAGCTGACCGTGGCCAGCCTGGCGTTGGAGCATCGCCAGCCCACCGCGCCCGAGGCGATCACCAGCCTGCGCAGCGCGCCGGCCCATCTGCTGGCCGCGGCGCGCCAGGCGGAAGCGGCCGGCCAGCCCCCCGGCCGCTTCCTCAGCCTGTCCGACATCACCTTCGATGCCGGCGATCTGGCGCAGACTGAGCGCTCGCTGGCCGGCCAGTTGCCAGCTCAGGCCCTCTACGATCTGGTGGTGGCCCACAAGCTGCAAGAGATCGTCGCGCCCAATCTGCCGCTGCTGTGGCGGCTGCCCGCGGTCGATGGCTACGACGGCGGCGTGCTGCCGCTGCGCCGCTACGTGGATCTGCAGACCCTTTTCGTTCCCGCGGGCGCGCTGGCCGAGGATGGCCGCCTGCGCGAGCAGTTGGAGAGCGTGCCAGCCAGCCGCTTGCTGCGCCTGCTGGGCGTGGAGCAGGTCATCACCGACAAGACCTTCGACCTGTGGCGCGATGGCGTCTACTACGATCTGGAGCTGAGCACGCGGCTGGGCCCTGGCGAGACCGCGCTGGTGCAGGATGCGGATCGGCTGGAGGCCACCGGGCTGGGTCTGTGGAGCCATCTGGCGGGCGGCGCGGCGCTGCCTTCCGGCGCAGCGGTGGCCGAGGTGCTGGTGGAGGGAGCCGGGCGCAGCGAAACGGTGCTGTTGCGGGCCGGCCAGGAGACGGCCGAGGGCGCGTGGAGCGCCGCGGCCGCCCACAGCCAGCCCGACGCGCGCCAGCCCTGGCCGCGCGGCCAGCAGGGCTGGGACTATCTGGCCACCGCGGCCTGGTCTGGGCCGCTGCTGCCGCAGCGCATTGTCGTGCGCAATGTGATGGCCGAGGGCGACCTGATGCTGCGCGGCGTCAGCCTGCTGGACCAGCGCACGGGGACCCACGCGGCGCTGACCATGCCCGCGGACGGCCAGTTCCGGCGGGTTCATTCGGGCGATGTCAAGATCTACCAGAACCTGCAATCGCTGCCGCGCGCCTATGCGGTGGGCCGGGCGCTGGTGGCGGCCGATGACGCGGCCAGCCTGGCGCTGCTGGACGATCCGGCCTTCGAGCCGGGCGACCAGGTGGTGCTGTTGGCTGACGAGCTGGCGGCCGCGGGCCAGCAGGAGGCCGCGGCGGGCCTGAGCGGTATGGCCGCGGGCACGGTCCAGATCAGCGACTATCGTCCGGAGCGGGTGACGGTGGAGGCGAGTTTGGACGCGCCCGGCGCGCTGGTGCTGGCCGACGCCTGGTATCCTGGCTGGCAGGTCAGCATCGACGGCCAGCCGGCCCCCTTGCTGCGGGCCAACTATCTGTTTCGAGCCGTGTTGCTGCCGGCCGGCCAGCATCGCGTGCAGTTCGAGTTTCGCCCGGCGTCGCTCAGAGCGGGCGCCGCCATCAGCTTGGCCGCGGCTGGTTTGCTTCTGTTGGCGGCTATCCTGGGTTGGCGCGCGATGCGCAGAGGTGAGTCGTGAATCTGATCAATCGCATGGTTGTGGTGGTGTTGGTGATCGTGCTGTGGGCCGTGATCGTGCTGACCGCGGCCGCGCCTGATGTCGCGCTGGGCTGGGCGCGCCAGGGGCTGGACTGGGTGGAGGTGAGCCTTTTTCAGCAGAAGGCGGCCCAGCCCGGCTGGCTCCATCTACTGCTGCGCGGCGCGGTGATCGTGGTGGCGACGCTGCTGGCGCTGGTCTGGCTGATCCAGGAGCTGGGGCGCAAGAAGACCCCGGTGGTCAAGATGCGTCTGCCTTCGGGCGGCGAGGCGGCTGTCACCGCGGATTCCATCGGTCGCCGTCTGGCCTGGCACATCGATCAGTTGGCCG
>JAJTXO010000709.1 GCA_021463315.1 Caldilineales bacterium
ACCGGGGGCGAGACTTCCGAAGTCTGCGCAGGTTTGTTCAAAACGAGCTCACAGTCCATAAGACTTCGGAAGTCTTCCCCAATCTATTGAGATGATACCTTTGTAACCAGTGAGGAGAGCAACCGTGTCCAAATCAGCCTGCATTCTTCTGCTCAGCATGGTGGTATTGGCATTGGCTGGCTGTGGCTCGATGCTGCGTGCGACGCCGTACCCCACCTACACGCCCTACCCCACCTACACCCCCTACCCGGAACCCACGCCCTACCCCACCTACACCCCCTATCCTGAGCCTGTCCTCGAGGACGTGACTGACCTCTTCTGCGGCTACGACTTCTGCATCGGTCATCCTGCCTCGACTTGGCTGACCGATGTGGAGGCTCCCGATATGTGGTCTGAATACCAGGGCGGCGTTCTGGTAGGCAGCAACGGCCTGGGGGCCTATATGGACATCGACTGGCTGCGCATCCGCGCCTCTGAATGGGACAGCCCAGAGCAGGCGCTGGAAGTGGCCAACATCTACCAACGCCAGGGCGAGGTGCGAGTCGAAGCGATCGGAGCGCTGGATGTGGCGCTGGTGGCCGTCGTCGACGTCGAGGACGATGGACTACCCTATGGCTACGTGGCTGCCTGGTACTGCGGCGACCGCGGCTTTCGTGCGACGATCTTCCACGAAAAAGAGTCTCGCCCTGAGATCTTGATCTTCGATGCCTTAACGCGCTTTGTCTGCGATCAATAGGGGGCCAGGCCGCGCCTCCAGGCTGAACCGAGCCTGCAATGCAAAGGCCGGCGGTTTCTTGACCGCCGGCCTTTCTGGCTGCATCTGGCCCCTGGCCTGCCTGGCTAATCCAGCGCGCGCAGCAGCGCCTCGGCCTCGTCCGCGTTGATCTCGCCGCGCTCCAGGCTTTCCAACACCGCCATGGCTGTCAGCCCTGGGGGCGCCGGCGCAGCCGATGCCGGCAGCACTGGGGGAACGGGCGGAACCGGCGGGAACGAGAGGAAAGGCGCGCTGGGCGGGGCCGGCGGCGCAGGGGGCGCTTCGACTGTCACCTGGGTAGGCAGGGTTGCCTTCAGAACGCTGCGCTCGCTGGTGCGCACGGTGATGTCGCCCTTGTAGGTCTCCAGTTTGATCTCGGCGCGTGGCTCATCGCCCACCACCGCGATGCTGCGGCCGCCGTGCGGGCTGGCTGGACCCGGTCGCGCCACCTTCACCTGGGGCAGATCGCTGAAGATCTGGCCGTGGCGGGTGGCAGCTTCGATGCGCGCCGCCACGTTGGCTGTCAGCGTCAGCGTCAGATCGCCTTTGCCCGCGCGCGCCACCCATTGGCCGCCCAGCGGGTCGCCGGCCAAATTTAGGTCGCCCATGCCGCTGTGTGCGTCCAACCCGTGCAGACTCACCTGCTGCACCACGCAATCGCCCCGGCCGATCTGCACGCCCAGCTTGTGCGCCTGGCCCTGGCGCACGGCTACATCGCCAGATCCAGTCTTGATTTGATGCGCCCCCTCGCCGGGAGCCAGCCAACGGGTCACAGCTGTGTCGCCCGCGCCGGTGCTCATCTGCAGGCCGCCGGTCAGGTCACTGACAGCCATATCTCCCTTGCCGGTGGCGATCTCCAGGTCGCCGCGCCAGGCGCGCACCGTCACATCCCCCTTGCCGGTCTTGATGCTCAGGGGACTGTTGCCGCGCGCCGCGCTCACATCGCCCTTGCCGGTGATGATCTGCGCCAGGCCGGCGACGCCGTCGGCGCTGACATCGCCCAGGCCGGTTTTGGCCCAGATCGTCGCCGCGGCCGTGGTCGGCACGCGCAGCGCGAGGTCGATGCGGCTGGCGTTGTGGGTCAGCCAGTTGGCCTCGCGGCGATTCTTGATGATCAGCGTGCCGCCCGCGTCGCTGATCTCCAGCTCGGTTTCGTCGTTGGAGCGAATCTGGGCCCGCAGCCCGATCCGATCGTCGCTGGCGGTGGACAGGCTCAGATCGCCCAGTGCGATTTCCAGCTCGATCTTCTTGATCTCCGTCGCAGGAAAGCTGCGTTTGATTTCGATCATGGTAGTCACTCCTCAATCGGTGTTAGCCGCCCGAAGGGGCCGCGGCCGGCCGCTGCAACAGGGCCAACGCCTCCGCGGCGCTCAGGTGGCCGCTCTGCACCAGGGCCAGCACGGCCATGCGGTCGGGCGCCGGCGGAACGGGGGGCGCGGCCGGCTGGGCTGGCGTCAGTCGATCGACGATCTCGTCCAGCTTGGCGCGCACAGTGGGGTAGGAGACACCGAGGGTTTTCTCGATCTCCTTCAGGTTGCCGCGGCTGCGCAGGAAGAGCAGCAGAAAGGTCTGTTGGTCATCGTTCAGCGCGCAGAAGGGGCAGGGGCGATAGCGGCTGCGCACCTGGGCGCCGCAAGCGTCGCAGGTCACTTCGGTGATGGTCAGGCCACGGCTGTTGCAGGTGGGGCAAGTCTCGATGAGCTTACGCATCTGAGTTTCCTTTCACGCGCCAGTATAGCACAATAATCATTGATTGTCAATAGATAATTGATGATATTGATTTATTTTGCGAAGTTTTCGTATCATCTGTATCATCTCAATAAATTGGGGAAGACTTCCGAAGTCTTATGGACTGTGAGCCCGTATTGAACAAACCTGCGCAGACT
>JAJTXO010000071.1 GCA_021463315.1 Caldilineales bacterium
CGCGGACGTGGTGGGTGGTCGGCTCCATGATGGGATCGGCGCTGCCGAAGAGGTTGGTGGTGACGATCAGCTCGCTGGCGTCCACCCATTCGGCCGCCACGCCGTGGGCGCGCAGCACAGCCGCCAGCAGCGGCGCGGCCAGCCGTTCGCCCACGCCGGAGATCACATCCAGGCCCCGCGCGGTCAGCTCGCCCAGCACCTCCACGCTGCGGCAGAGTCGCTCAAAGGCCGCCAGCCGAGCCTCGAAGAGCCGGCCCAGCGCGGCCCGTTCGACGCCGTCGTTGATCAGTTGGCCGGCCACCATCTGATGCTTGGCCATCAACTCGTCGCGGGCCTCGCGGTAGGGCCGGCGATCGCCGGCCGCGGCCGCCTTAGCCGCGTTGATCAGGATATCGGTCACGCCGCTCATGGCTGAGGTGACGACCACCACCTGGCCGTCCTGTTGCCGGGCGTTGGCTACGATGATGGCTACCTGGGCGAAGGCAGCGGCATTGCCCACTGACGAGCCGCCGAATTTCAAGACGCGCATACCTGTTATCTCAGCTCCTTCTTCGAGAGTGCATTATCAGCGATCCAGAGAGGGCGTCCGCCCGGCAAGGCCGGCCAAAGGAAACCCTTAGGTGAATGATCCAGAGAGCGGCCGCGCCCGTCGCGGCGGACGGGCTGGCGAGACCGGCAAAAAAAAGCCCCGCTATCAACGATGCGGGGCGTGCGAGCGCGGATGCTTCGATCCACATCTCTCATCTCCCAGCTTGCGCTGACGGAATTGGCACCATGGGGTGGGGGGTGGTAGATTGGTAGATTGGTAGATTGGTTGATTGGTAGCGCGCCACCAATTTACCGGTCTACCACTCACCAGTGTCCTGGTTGCCGAGGCATCATCGGGCCGGTCCCTACGCCTCTCTGGATAAGAGCATCAAGGCCTATGCAATTGTGCGGGGGATACTAACACAGGGGAAATGATTTGTCAAAACCGCTGAGAAACCCGGCTATGCATCGAAGGCGAAGATTCAGTCGGGTCCCGGCGCCAAAGCCGGCTGAAGCCTCGAGCCCGACGGTCACCAGGCTACCGTCGATCCATGTTATGCCGCCAGATAAAGCGAAAACGGGCGTCCGGTGCGCTGGGCCTCCTGCGCGGCCAGCAGCAGCCGCGGGTCGCCGTCCACCCAGTCCAGCCCATACACCTGAGCGAGTGGCGCCCAGAACAGCTCCCCCTCCTCGCTGGCGCGCACGTCGCGGCTGCGAGCCTGAGCCGTGAAGACGAAGACCATCACGCCCGGCATGGATCCGTCGGGCAGAGAGTCGGCCTGGCCCAACCGGCCGTCCACATGCACCACGCCAGCCAGCCACAGGTCATCGACCGCCAGCCCGGTCTCCTCGTAGATCTCGCGCGCGGCCGAGGCGGCCACATCCTCGCTCGCCTCCACGTGGCCGCCCACGCCGTTGACCTTGCCGGGGAAGAGCCGTTTGTGCCGCGCGCGCCGGATCAGCAGCACGTCGTCGCCATGAAGGATGAAGCAGAGGGTGCGGGGGACGGTAAGATAGCGCACGGTAGAATCCTCAAGAAATGAACTACGATCGCCAGGGCGTCTCGCCCGGCTCTGGCGACCGACTCGCGCCCGGCTTCAGCCCACGATCGCCAGGGCGTCTCGCCCGGCTTATCGCCCGCCCATGCCCGACAGCGTGATGCCCTGCACGAACCATTTCTGGGCCAGGATGTAGATCAGCAGCACCGGCAGCAGGGCGATGATTGCGCCGGCCATCAGCAGGCCCCAGGCTGTGCTGTACTGGCCGACAAAGGCCGCCAGTCCCACCGGGATGGTGCGCATGTTCTCCGAGGTGGTCACCACCAGCGGCCAGAGAAAATCGTTCCACACTCCCTGAAAGACGAAGATGGCCAGCGCGGCCAGCACCGGCCCGCTGAGCGGCAGGATGATCTGCGCCCAGATGCGCCAACTGTTGGCCCCATCCATGCGCGCGGCCTCATCCAGCTCCATGGGTAAGGTGCGGTAGTACTGGCGCAGCAAGAAGGTGCTGAAGACGCTGAACAGCGCGGGCACGATCAGCGCGCGATAGCTGTCGTACCAGCCCAGGTTTTTGACGATCAAAAAGTTGGGGATCAGCGTCACCGGAAAGGGGATCATCAGCGTGGCCAGGTAGAGCACGAAGATCGCGTCGCGCCCCCGAAAGCGCAGGCGGGCAAAGGCAAAGGCTGCCAGCGACGAGATCAAGATCTGCACGAGGGTCACCGTGACCGAGACGATGGCGCTGTTCAGATAGTAGCGACCAAAGGGCACGATGCGGAAGGTCTCGCGGTAGTTGTCCAACGTCCACTGATCCAGCCCGAACTGGCGCGCCAGGAAGGCTTGCTGCGGCACCAGCGACACCAGCAGCATAGCGAAGAAGGGCGCCACCATCAGCACGCTGAAGCCGATCAGGATCGCGTGCAAAGCCAGCCGGCCGAGCGGCCGGGAACGTGTCGCGACCATGTTACTCCGTCTCGTAGTAGACCCAGCGCCGCTGCAGGCGGTTCTGGATCAGGGTGAAGGCAAAGATGAAGATGAACAGGAACCAGGCCATGGCCGCGGCTTTGTCCATGCGGATATCGCGGAACGCGGCCAGATAGATGTACTGCACCACGCTCAGCGACGAGTTGGCCGGCCCGCCGCGGGTCATGACAAAAGGCTCGGTGAAGAGCTGGAAGGCGCCGATGGACTGGTAGACGAAAAGAAAAAAGGTGGTGGCGCTGATCATGGGCAACGTGACGTGGCGCAGCCGCTGCCAGCCGCCCGCGCCGTCCACATGCGCGGCGTCGTACAGCTCGCGCGGCGCACCTTGCAGCGCGGCCAGGTAGATCACCATGGTGAAGCCGGTGTTCTTCCACAGCGTCAGGAGCACCACCGCCCAGCGCGCGTAGCGAGTGCTGCCCAGCCAGTTGGGCGGCGTGACCGGCAGCCCGGTGAAATCGGCGAAGTTCTGGATCAGCGTGTTGATCAGGCCGGTGTTGCTCAACAGCAGCCGAAAGACGATCGCGCCGGCCACCACCGTGGTCACCACCGGCATGAAATAGATCAGCCGGTAGAGCCCGGTGGCGCGCAGTCCCTGGTTCAGGGCCAGCGCCATAGCCAGTCCCAACACCAACTGCAGGGGGACGATGGTCACCAGATAGAAGGCGGTGTTGCGGAAGGCCTGCCAGAAGACCGGATCGCGCAACAGCGCCTGATAGTTGTTCAGCCCGACGAAACTCTTGAAGCCGGTCAGCCCCCAACTGGTGAAGCTCATACCCAACGACATCACCACCGCCAGAATCACGAAGACCAAGAAGCCCAGCAAGCTAGGCAACAGAAACAGATAGCCCTCCCACTGCTGGTCAGGACGCCAGCGGAAAAGGCTGCGGCGGGGCGGGGGAGAAGGGAACATGGGGGGGAGGGGGGGAGGGGGGAGACAAGTAGACAAGTAGACAAGGTAGAGGACCAGTCCTCTGGCCTTGTCTACCTCTTCCCTTGTCTACCTATCTACCTCTTCCCTTGTCTACCTGTCTACCTCTGGCCTTGTCTACCTGTCTACCTCTTCCCTTGTCTACTTCCCTACTTCGGATACCCGTAGCTGGCCAGGAAGGCGTCGATCTGCTGGCACAGCGCGGGCAGGGCGGTGGCTGGGTCAGCCTCGCCAGACCAGATCAGATCCATGCCGGGGCCGAGGATCGAGCCGTCCAGCTCGCCCCATTCGGGGAAGTAGCCGAAGCCGCCGACGCCGGAGGCCGCGGCCTCGTCGATGATGGCCTGCTTGTTGGCCGGCGGCTGGTCGGTCAGGAAGGCCGGCGAGTTGGCGGTGGACTGCAGGGCCGGGAAGATCTCGCCCGACGCGGTGTAGATCTGTTCGCCGCCCCCGGTGCTCTGCAGCCAGGAGAGGAAGGTCCAGGCCGCGTCCTTGGCATCGCTGCCTGCGCTCATCACCCAGGCCGCGCCGCCCGCGGCGTTCCAGCGCTGCCCGCCCGCGGGGATCGGAACCACCGCCACGTCGTAGTTCTTGCCGGCCTGGTTGAAGCCAGACACGCGGCTGGTGTTCTGGATGATCATGGCGGCCTGGTCGGCGATGAACACCGCCTGGTCGCCGCCGGCCTGGTTCAGGTCGGCCGGCCGCATGGCATAGCCCTGGGCCATCAGATCAGCGAAGAAGCTGACAGCCGCCACCGAGGCCGGCTCAGCCAGCAGGCATTTGGAGGGATTGACGTAGTCGTCCAGGATGGCGCCGCCGTTCTGGTTGAGCCACTTGGAGAACTTGCCGCCCTCCATAGCCAGCGCGTAGCGCTCGCCCGGCACAGTCAGCTTCTCGGCCGCGGCCGTCAGGTCGTCCCAGGTCCAGGTGTCGTCGGGATAGGCCACGCCAGCCGCGTCGAAGAGGTCCTGGTTGTAGTAGAGCACGTTGACCTCGATGTCGCGCGGGAAGCCGTAGACGCTGCCCTGGTACTTGGCCGACTCCAGCAGGCCGGGCCAGTAGTCGTTCAGGTCGTAGCCGGCCTGCTCGATGAAGGGATCCAGGTTCTCCAGCACCCCCTCGGCAGCGTAGCGCGGAGTGGGCCAGAGGAAGGCGATGTCGGGGATCAGCGCGGTGTCGCCGCTGGCCCACAGCGCCTGGATCTTGGTGAAATAGTCGTCCCACGGCTGATTCCAGATCTCGATCTTGATCTCTGGATGCTCAGCCATGAACGCGTCGGCCACCCGTTGGTGCGACACAACCTCCTCCGGGCTGCCCCAGAGGGCCCAGGTGAGCGTGACCGGCTCAGCGGCCGGCGCTGCCGCAGGCTGCTCGGTGGCCGGCTGCTCGGCGGCTGGCTGCTCGGCCGGCGGCACGGGAGTTGCAGGCGGTGCGCAGGCGCTCAGCGCCAGCAGGGCCAGCGCCACCAGCGCGCTGATCAGGACACGAAAGCGGATGTTCATGGTGTCTCCTTTCTGTGCAGAAGAAACAAACATAGGTTCAACAGATCACGATTCTCACGCAAAGACGCCAAGACCGTCAAGGAATTCCGATCTTTGCGGCCTTTGCGCCTTTGCGTGAGACCAAAATCGTGAACTACTGAGTATGGACCAATCATTCGATGTACAGAGCTACCTTGCTCTGCGTTGTCTCCAAGATTCGTAGGACTGCTCAAACTGTGGTTGATAGGGAAGAAGTTCGATGGCCGTATTGAAGGCTTGATCTACCTCAGTCGCTGGCGCCTTCGACTCTGCCAACGCGTTGGCCAGATCGTGATAGCACCAGGCCTTGCGCACATTGTCATCCGACAACTGGATGGCGCGGCGCAGCAATTCGATGGCATCTCTTGTTAACCGCTGCTTTGTGGCAGTTCGTTCTCTTGGAGCGATATCCCTCCAGTCCTTGTCGTTCCGGCGCGCCAGCCCTAGCTTGCTCTGGGCGAATTCGTGGACGGCTTTGGGATTATCCTTGATCAGGTCATAGTTCGTAGCGAAGACACTGTGGGCTTCTTCCAGTTTTCCGGAGCGTTTGTACAGAACCGCTAGCTCTACCAGGTCATCTATCCGACTAGGAGACGGCACGTGAGAAAGCAACTCTGCCGCCCTCGGACTGTCTTTCTGGCTCAGGTAATACCGGGCCATTGCCAGATACGGCAAATGCGCATCCATAACCATCGAATCGGACTCGACCTCAGCAAAAACCTGTTCCGCCGTTCCGATGTCATTGAGTGAGATACTGTATTCGATGATCTGGGCGATGATGGCTCCCGAGTTCGGAACGCGGTCTCGGGCCGCCTCAAGGTTGCGGATAGCTGCCATGCGTTCACCGATGGCCCACAAATGCGCACTCTCTCGGAGCGCCTGGATCACCACGTATTGAGGATGCGCTGGCAGAACAACGCGGAAGTAGGTTCTTTCCGTATCGAACTCAAAGGTCGGCCGAGGTGAACCGTTTTCAGTCATTTTGCGGTAGATTTTTGGAATGCCTGTGCCTCTCCCCTCCGCCAATCGCAACTCCTTCAGGAACTCGCCAATCCTGCGGTTCCTATTCGGCACAGGGGGCACGCCGAATCCTGGTTGAAAGTGTTTTAGATCAATTCCCGGTACAGGACCGGGATAGCTGATGATCTCCATTCTATTTGGATATAGATAGATTTTGATGGGCTCAGGATTGCCCTCATAGCTGCGATGGTAGACAGCATTCACCAGAGCTTCCTCCATGGCCTCGTAGGGGAAGGCCACAGTGCGGTGCGCCTCAGCCTGATCAGGCACTTTTCGGATCATGGAAACGCTAAAGGCGTTCAAATAGTCCAGCGCTTGATTGATCTGGGTATGCAATGGGCCACGAAAGGTTTTTTCTTCGATCAAACTACCGCCAGCGCCATCGCCGAATTGGGCGATCTCGATCCTGGCGCCAGGAAAGAATTGCTCTGGATCATGGGTAAAGAATAGCAGCGCAACGTTCTTGGGAACGTCATAGCCGTTCACTTTAACAGAAATGCGTAGACTTCGATAGAGCTCTTGATCAGGAATCTGGACACCTGGCGCAACCAAACCGCTTCGGATATCAGAAAGAAAATTCCGCACGAGACTGGCTGACAAAACGTCCAAGGTGTGGCCAAAACTTCGACGATCGTCAAAAGGCACCTTGGCGGTCATCTGCATCAGTTGGGTTAGGACATCGCCTTGCGCTGCGACCGTTTCTGGGCCTTGACGAACATAGTACGCACGCTCTTTGTGCTCAGGCTTTTTGGAGTCGGATGTCTTCGGTGCTTGATAGGGGCGAACGTCGCCAGCGGGCACCCACAAGACAAGAATCTGCTTGCCCTGATAGATCTCCGGAGAGATCACCGGCTGATATTCCGGGTCAATGCGCCTGCACTGACCACGAATCTTCTTTTGGATTTCATCGAGATTAGACCCATCCAAGCCGCGCGGTGGCAGGATTGGCAATCCATCCTTTTCTTCAATACCAACAACAATGTAGCCGCCATTCAGGTTAAAGAAGTCATTGGCAAAGGCACAGACGCTACGGATAATCTGATCGAGGGTAGGTTCTGACCAAGAACCCTTGAACTCTCGTCGCACCGACTCTACAGACGTAACAAGCTCATCAAGATTGATCGCTAGTACACTCATTGCTCACTCCACAGGCAACGGCGGCTAAGACCACAGCAGTTGTCGTCGATACAGCCCATCGACGATAGCTTGCGGACTTCTGCATAGCTAACCCGCCGGCCCGCCGGCCGGATGATCGTACACCTCGTTGATCTCGGCCGCCACGGCCGCAGCCGGCTTGGCCGCCAGCAGATCATCGAACAGCGGCAGGCGGCCGGTGCGCACAGCATGCTCCGCGTAGAGAAACATGGCCGCGGACCAGGCCTGCTGGGCGTAGCCCATGGGATGGCCGCTGTCGCCGTGCAGCCACTCGGTGAACTCCCACGGGTGATAGATGCCCTGGCGGTTGGCCTCGGCCAGCGACTGCAGCAGGCGCTCCGCCTCGGCCTGCCAGCCGTGGCGCACCAGCGCGGCCACGTGCAGCCCCCCGATCATCGGCCAGATGCCGCCGTTGTGATATTGATGCGGCAAGTTCAGATTGCGGCTGCGATAATACTCGCGCCAATGGGCCTCGCTGGGATAGATGGGCGGATAGATAGCCTTGGTGGGGTAGGGCTCGGCCATGCCCACCTGCGCCATGTAGCGCACGATGTGCTCGGCCCGGTGGCGGTCGGCGATGCCGCTGAGGATGGCCAGGCAGTTGCCCAGGCTGTCGCACCAGTCGCCATACTCGCGAAAGGCGATCCAGGGCAGGTAGTAGGGCCGGCTAGAGATGGTGCCCACGTTGTGGTAGACCATGTACCACTCCAGGCGGATCGCCTTCAGCTTCTCCAGATGCTCGGCGAAATGCTCAGCCACCCAGCAGCGATCGATCCACAGCAGCAGGTTGATCCGCTCATGGATGCCCAACGGGTTGACCGGCAGGGAGTGGCAACGGACTCGCTCGAACAGCCGGCCGCACATCTCCTGGTAGGCCAGGCTGGCCGCGTAGTACAACACGTTGTCGTAGAGCACGTTGTAGCGCACCGCCAGCAGATCCATCCAGTCGCCCGCCTCTGGAATCTCCAGCAGGCCACACTCGTTCATATCCTGATATTCCAGCCAGGTCATGGCGCGCTCGATGGCCAGCCAATGGCGCTGCAAGAACTCCAGGTCGCCGGTGCTTTGCACATGCAGGTAGTGGCCCAGCAGGAACCAGAGATTGGCGTCCACCGCGCCGGCGTTTTCGGTGCTGACATAGCCGGTGTCGGGGTTGACGTTGAGTTGGATCATGCCGCGCGGCGACTGATGGCGGCCCATGGTCTCCAGCGAGGCGCGCCCCGCGGCCAGCAGATCGGGATCGCCCGTGGCCGCCGCGCCCAGATAGACCACCATGCTATCGCGCGCCCAGATCTGCGGATAGCCGGTGGCCAGCGCGGAGGCGCGGAAGCCGTGCGGCGTCGCGCAGCGGTGGAGGATATCCAGAGCCCGGGAGCGGGCTTCATCCAGCAAAGGGCCGGGGTTCATCGTGGCCAAGCCTCATGTCGCACGCAGCCGGGCAACTTTCGCAGTCACCGCGTCGAACGATTGCGCGCCGGACAGAACCAACAACGTATCGTTCTCCAGGAGAACTGTGCTGCCGCCCGGCAGGATGAATTCGTTGTCTCGGGCCACCAGGACGATCAGGAACTCCTCAGGCAGTCCCAGCTCGACGATGGTCTTGCCGTTCACGCAGGATCTGGCCGGTATGGGCAGCTCTTTGAGATCGTTCTTCAGCCCGGTCATGGGAACGTATTCCAGCGGATAGATGCGCTTTGGCGCGGCCGGCAGGTCAACCTTCAGCCATTTGGCCACCAACGGCAGCGAGGTGCCTTGCAGCAACACCGATGTCAGAACCACGAAAAAGACGATATGGAAGATCACGCCAGCCTGCTCAACCTGGGCGAGCAGAGGAAAGGTGGCCAGGATGATGGGCGCCGCGCCGCGCAGCCCCACCCAAGATATGAAAACCTTCTCTCGTCCATTGAACATCCTGCTGGGCAGCAGGCTGATCAACCCGCTGACCGGGCGCGCGATGAACATCAGACAGCCCGCAATCAACAGGCCAATCCCCATCACCGGCGCCAGGCGCGAGGGAAAGACGAGCAATCCCAGCGTCAGGAACATGGCTATCTGCATGATCCAGGCCAATCCATCGTAGAAACGCATCAGGCTCTTCTGATGCAGGAAGGCCTGCTTTGCCAGGACGATCCCTGCCAGGTAGACCGCCAGAAAGCCGCTGCCTCCCAACAGATCGGTGACGCCGAAGGTCAGGAACACCATGGCCAGGGCCAGCACGGGGTAGAGGCCTTCATAGCCCAGCTTGATCTGATTGATCAGCAGCAGCGTTGCCCGGCCCATGACATAGCCGGCGATGGCGCCGATGATCATCTGCTGGGCAAACAAACCCAGCAGGCGAAGCGGGGAGAGTTCGGGCTGCGTGATCAGTTGGATCAGCCCAATGGTGAGCAGGATGGCCATGGGGTCATTGCTGCCCGACTCCAGCTCCAGCAGGGGCTTGAGCTTCCCTTTGAGGCTGACCCCTTTCGAGCGCAAGACGGCGAACACAGCGGCCGCGTCCGTCGATGAGACGATGGCGCCCAGCAACAGGCCCACCAGCGGCGGCAGATCGAGAACCAGGCTGGCAAAAAGGCCTACGATGATCGCGGTGATGAAGACCCCGAAGGTGGCCAGCAACAGCCCTTCCTTGACGATCGGCCGGACCTGCTGCCACTCGGTGCTCAGCCCACCGGAGAACAAGATCAGAACCAGGGCGACAATGCCGATGGACTGCGCCAGCGCGGGGTCGTCGAAGTAGACCCCGCCAGGCCCGTCGGAACCGACCAGCATGCCCAGAACCAGGAACAACAGCAGGGCAGGGATACCAAAACGATCGGAGATCTTGCTGACCAGCACGCTGAGCAGCAACAGCGCCGCGATGCCAACCAGGACCAGTTCATTCATAGCCTGTCACTACTCAGCCCAAGACTTCGGACGCCAGGCGGGTTGGCGCACCCGAATTCGCGCCTGCCAGACCGAGCCAAAGCCTCGACCAGATCGCCATTGTAGCACACAGCCAAACAGCTGACAAAACCATCGGCAATTGGCTGGACGGTCAGGTTGTTGTATACTGGCGGCCAGTTTGACCACGCAACACTGACAGACCGAACAGGCCATGAGCCGGCCTGTCAGCTTTTGAAAGTATGGTGCAAGGAGGCTGATCCTTGGGTATCGCAGCAGACATCGCTATTATCGTCGTCGGTGGCCTGGTCGGTGGGCTGATCGCCCAACGCTTGCGCCAGCCGCTGATCATCGGATATATTCTGATGGGAGTGGTGTTGGGCCCCAACACCGGCGGCATCACCGTCTCCGACACCCATGAGATCGAGGTGCTGGCCGAGATCGGCGTGGCGCTGCTGCTCTTCGCCCTGGGTCTGGAGTATTCCTTCAAGGAACTGCAGCCGGTGCGCCGCATCGCCCTGATCGGCACGCCGATCCAGATGGTGCTGACGATCCTGCTGGGGCTGTTGATCGGCGCCGAGCTGGGCTGGGGCCTGGTGACCTCGCTCTGGTTCGGATCGATGATCGCCCTGTCCAGCACCATGGTGATCCTCAAGACGCTGACCAGCCAGGGGCGGATGGGCACTCTCTCCAGCCGGGTGATGATCGGCATGTTGATCGTCCAGGATCTGGCCGTGATCCCGCTGATGATCATCCTGCCCCAGTTGAACAACCCGGAGGCTGGCATGCGGGTGCTGGGGCTGGCCGCCGTGAAAGCGGTCATCTTCCTGGCAGGCATGGCCTTCGTCGGCCTGCGCGTCATTCCACGCGTGATGGCTGCCGTTGCCCGCTGGAACTCACGCGAGCTCTTCCTCCTCGCGGTGACAGCCATGGGACTGGGCATCGGCTACGTCTCCTACCTCTTCGGCCTTTCCTTTGCCTTCGGCGCCTTCGTGGCCGGGCTGGTGCTCAGCGAGTCCGACTACGCCCATCAGGCGCTCAGCGACATCATCCCCTTGCGCGACCTGTTCGGCCTGCTCTTCTTCACCTCGGTGGGCATGCTGCTGGACCCGACGTTCCTGCTGGAGAACCTGGGGCTGGTGTTGCTGGTGCTGCTGGTGGTGGGGCTGGGCAAGGCGCTGATCTTCGGCGGGCTCACCTGGGGCTTCGGCTATGGCAACGTCATGCCGCTGGCGGTCGGCATGGGACTGTTTCAGATCGGCGAGTTCTCCTTTGTGTTGGCCCGCGTCGGCCTGCGCGGCGGCTTCATCGACAACGACACCTACGCGCTGGTGCTGACCACCGCCGTGATGACCATGGTGCTGACGCCTATCATCTCCGGCCGGACCGACTGGCT
>JAJTXO010000710.1 GCA_021463315.1 Caldilineales bacterium
GCGCCCGCTTTGGCAGCGGCGGCTGCATCGCCAACCGCCACAGCCAGCGTCGCGCCGACCACAACGCTGGCCCCAGCGCCGCCGGCGGCGCTGACCGCGACCAGCCGCGCGGTGCTCCCTGTCTCGACGTACCGCGTGGTCAACGTCTATGCCCACGACCCCGCCGCCTTTACCCAGGGGCTGGTCTACCAGGATGGCATCTTCTACGAGGGCACCGGACTGCGCGGCGAATCTACCCTGCGCCGCGTGGACCCGGCCACCGGCCAGGTGCTGCAAGGGATCCGCCTGCCGGACACCTATTTCGGCGAGGGGATCGCGGTGCTGGGCCAGCGTCTCTACCAGCTCACCTGGCAGGAGAACACCGGCTTGATCTACGACAAGGATAGCTTCGAGCTGTTGGGAACGTGGAGCTACGCCGGGGAGGGCTGGGGGCTGACCACCGACGGCCAGCGGTTGATCATGAGCGACGGCAGCCACGAGCTGCGCTTCCTCGACCCCGACACGCTGGCTGAGCTGGGCCGCGTGGCCGTGTTGGACGACGCTGGCGCGCCGGTAGTGCGGCTGAACGAGCTGGAATGGGTGCAGGGGGAGGTGTGGGCCAACGTCTGGCAGACCGACCGCATCGCGCGCATCGATCCAGCCAGCGGCCGGCTGCTGGGCTGGATCGACCTGACCGGCCTGCTGCCTGAGGCCGACCGCGCCGGCCAGGGGGTGGACGTGCTCAACGGCATCGCCTACGACGCCGCGGCCGGCCGGCTGTTTGTCACTGGCAAGCGGTGGCCCAAGCTGTTCGAAATCGAATTGCTCCCTGAGTTCGCCCCATGAGCGGCCCAGCCCAGTCCCTCTTGCAGGTCGAGCATCTTTCCATGCTGTACGGCGGCGTTGCAGCGCTGGACGACGTCAGCTTCGAGGTGATGCCTGGCGAGGTGCATGGCATTCTGGGCGAGGCCGGCGCGGGCAAGACCACGCTGATGAAGATCCTGGGCGGCTATATCCCGGCTGGCAAGTTCACCGGACAGATCACGCTGGCCGGCCAGCCGCTGGCGCTGCGCTCGATTCGCGACGGCCTGCAGCATCGCGTCGCTCTGGTCCCCCGCCCGCTGGCTGTGTTCGATCATATGAGCGTGGCCGACAATGCCACCATGGCCAGCGGCGAGATGAAGCGCGGCTTTTCCCTGGCGCCGCGGCGCGCGGCTGAGCAGGCCGCCGAGCTCTTCCACCGCTGGGATATCCATCTGAACCCGGGCGCGCCCGCGGCGGAGCTGTCGCCGTTGCAGCGCCGCCAGTTGATGATCGCCAACGCTCTGGGGGTCGAGCCGCTGCTGGTGGTGCTGGATGAGCCGCTGGCCGGCATGCCCGACGGCGGCGCCATCAGCGGGGTGGTGCGGCTGATCCGGCGCATGGCTGAGCGTGGCGTCGCCTGTCTCTGCCTGGCCATGCGCCCGGTCGATGCCACGCTGGTGGCCGACCGCATCAGCGTGCTGCGCGACGGCGCGCTGGCCGGACAGTGGCTGCGTCAGGACTTCGATGAGTCAGTCCTGGCCGCGGCCATGGCCAGCCAGCGCGCCTATGATCCCGACGCCCGGCAGCGCCACGACGACTTCGCCCCGCGCCGGGGCATGTTCGATCACTGGTTCAAGGGGCCTCGCCATCCAAACTGACCCCGACTTCGCTGACAGACTTCGGAAGTCGCCGCCGGAGTAGTCGTCAGGACGCAGCGGGCTGTTGCGGCGACTTCCGAAGTCCTGTGTTGCGGCGACTTCCGAAGTCTTAGGGTGCTTAGATGTTGGTGCGCTTGGCCATGGGAGGCAGTGGGCCGATGGCGTCGCCGAAGCGGGTTTGGGGCATGGCCGCCTTCTTGACCATCAACGCCTCGTACTCGTCGTCCTCCACGTAGGCCACGATGCGCGCGATGCTGGCCTCGCCGTCCACGAAGCGCCAGGGGAAGCAGCCGATCTGCACGCGGCGGTTGAGCAGCAGGTCGATGTCGCCCCCCACACATTCGGCGTGGATGATGCCGTAGGGGAACATCTCGATGTGCATCAACTGGTACTTGTCGTCGCTGAACACCTCTGCCAGGCCTTGGCCGTACTTGGCCTGGAAGTGCGCCTCGGCCTCCTTGGCCTGGCGCGGCATCCAGTTGCGGATGATGGTGTTCATGGGATGGTCGGCGCTGCCGCAGTCCACGCCGATCCACTTGAGTTTCTTGGCCTTGCACCATTCGGCGAACTCGCGGTCGGGGCCGGGGTGCTTGACCATGTAGGCGATCTCGTCGGCCGTGGGCTGATCCCAGCCGAAGTGATGATAGCCGGTGTGGATGATCAGGATATCCCCTTCATGCACCTCGACCCGCTCCTCCACCATCTGCGAGGTGTAGATGTCGTAGTCGCCAGCCACGTCGGACAGATCGACGATGGCGCCGGGGCCGGTCAGGAAGTCCAGCGACAGGCTGGCGATATCCTTGCCGGGGGTGTAGAAATGGATCTCGCCGTCCAGGTGCGTGCCCAGGTGGTTGGAGTGGGTCAGCAGTTGGCCGTTGGCGCCGTTGGGCGCCAGACGCTTGAAATACTTGACCTGCAGCGGCTCATAGGTGGGCCAGGCGGGCGTGCCGATGCCCAAGGGGATAGATAGGTCGAT
>JAJTXO010000711.1 GCA_021463315.1 Caldilineales bacterium
CTGCGTCAGCGCGGCCAGCATGACGTAGCCGAAGTAGTAGTAGCTGATGCCATAGCCAGCCAGCCACGGGTCCTGCGGGGGAAAACTCTCGCTGCGCAGAATGCCATTGAGGAAGGTCAGCTCCATCCACTTCTCGCCGCCGGCCGTGGTGATCTCCGGGCTGTAGCTGCGCACCAGCGCCCACAGCGCCATGGCTGCCAGGAAGAGGGCCTCGGTCAGCAGGATCAGACCCCGGTTGGCGCGCAGCCAGGCCAGGAGGGGTGAGCGGCGAACGGTGAAGGATGAACCTTGCTCCGCGAAGCCAGCGCGGCCCAGCCAGAGCGACACAGCCGCGACCAGGACCAGGCTGGCCAGGATGCCGCCCGCGCTGTTGCGCAGCAGGCCCAGACTGCCCCCCATCCACAGCACGTAGGTCACCAGCAGCAGCCCCAACGGCTTGGCCAGCGCATAGCCGCGGCTGGGCAGCGCGCCAAACAGCCGCCAGGCCAGCGGCAGCGCGGCCAAAGCGAACAGTTGAACAACCAGCCAGAAGCGTAGGACTTCGATCATGTCAAGATTATGTCACGTTAAGAACGAATGATGAATGATGAATGATGAGCGATGAGCGTGCATCGTGCATCGTTCATCATTCATCATTCATCGTTTACCCGATAGATCGTCACCTGATCATTGGCGTAGACCACCTGGAGCGTGCCGTCCTGCGCCATCTGCTCGAAGCGGGCCAGGCTTTCGGCCGGGTAGACGATGTGCTCCAACTGGCCGACGTAGATATAGTCGATGCCCAGCTCGGCGATCAGTTGCTGCGTGCGGGCGATATCGGTGCTGTTCCAGAACTCCTCGGCCAGGCTGCGGCGCGGGCCGGTCTGCCAGCCGTAGCGCTGCTCGCCTTCCTGATGGAAGCCCAACAGGGTGGGAAAGCCGGTGAAGCTGGCCACGCGCAGGCCGCCCTCGCGGTAGTAGCCGATCAACGCCTCGGCCACCACGGGCGTGCCCTCGACGTTGTCCAGCATCCAGCGCAGCGCGTCGTAGTCGTAGCGCAGCTCGATGGGGGTGCTGGCTGCCAGGCCAGGATCAGGATGCCAGGTGTAGACGCCGGCCTGCATGTAGGCCATGCCGTCCAGCGTGCCGACCGGGGGCCGATTGGCCGAGACGCCCCGGGCCGGGAAGCGGTCATCCAGGCGCATGGGAGTGCCGAACACCAAAAAGGCCAGCGACAGGAGCAGCAGATAGCCGAAGAGGGCCAGCCACAGGACGCGCCACGCGGGACGCCAGCGACGGCGAATGAAATCCCAGATGCCCGGCAGGGCCACAGCCACGGCCAGGCCCAGCATGACCCACACCTGGATGTAGAACTTGAACAGGGTGTTCATGCGCCGCCAGTCGCCCCCTTGCAGGTGATCCTTGAGGTAGAAGAGCTCCACCCCAAAGAGCACCAGCAGGCCAGTGAAAATCAAGGCGCTGACAAACTGGGCTTCGGCCTGGGCCGAGCGCCGCCAGAGCAGCAGGAAGGCCGCCAGGAGCGGCAGCAGCAGCACGGCGGCCACCGCTCGCTCGGCCGCCAGCAGCGCGGCCGCGGCCGCGAGCGCCACGCCGATGGTCAGCAGGCTGTTGAGGCTCAGCCGCGGGGTCAGCTCCACCAGCCGGCCCAGCGCGGCCACCTGGTTCAAGGCCAGCCGCAGCCAGCGCACGATGGCCGGATCGCGCGCATCCCCGCGGGTCGAGTAGGCGTCTGCGCCGTAGCGAAACCCTCTGCGCCGCAGCTCGACCAGCACGAAGCTGACGGCCAGGAAGCCCAGAAAGCCCCACATGTTCAGCCACTGGCTCAGCTCCGACGACTGCGGCGTGACGCCCACACCGCTGCTGGCCAGCGCCTGATAGTTGGCGAAAAAGGGCAGATAGAGCAGCAGCGCGCCGCCCAGCAGGGCCGTCGAGAAGAGCACAGTGCGCACCAGCGCCTGCAGCGGCGCGGCCGCCAGCCGGCCGGCCTGCCACTCCCGCATCAGCCAGATCAGCACGGCCAGCCCAAAGTAGGTGGGCAGGTCCCAGGTGTTGATCACGGCCAGCGCGCCCAGCGCCAGCGCCAATACCAGGTACAGGCCATCGCCGGTGGCCGCACGCGCCACGTAGCCAGCCCACGCCCGCGCGCTGTCGGCCATGGCCGGCGCTGGCCGACGGCTGGCGCCGGCCAACAGGCTCCACAACAGAGCCAGAAAGAGCACGGTGAAGCCGATGCCGATCATATGCGGGTGCAGATCGGCGAAGAGGAAGCTCCAGTAGGGGAACTCGTTGATGGTGTTGGGAATGACGCGGCTGGGATCCCAGTAGTTGTAGCCAGGCAGTTTCTCCGGGCCCAACACCTTGAGCAGCCCGCCGGCCGCGCGCACGGCGGTCTGCACGCCGGGCAGGTTGCTCTCGAAGCTGCTGCTGGAAAGATCGGCCAGCTTGCGCACCATCTGGCTGCCACCGTCCACGTTGCCCAGCATGACGACGAAGAAGGCGGCCAGGAGGGCGGTGAGGATAGCAGGGCGGGCCCTCACCCCCAGCCCCTCTCCCACGGGGAGAGGGGAGCCAGAGGCGGGCAGAGGGGAGCCAGAGGCGGGGAGAGGGGAGCCAGAGGCGGGCAGAGGGGAGCCAG
>JAJTXO010000712.1 GCA_021463315.1 Caldilineales bacterium
CGGCGGGCCACCAGACCATCAACCTATCACCGCGGCGCGGGACATGCCGTCCCCCACATGGAGGTCAGCGCGCCTACGTCGAGGATATCGTTGGCGCCGTCGCAGCCGCCGCTGGCCCGACAGTCCACGTCCGCGGCCGGAGTGTAGAACCCACTGCCCTGGAACAGGTTCCAGGCATCGGCCACCGCGACCACATCCTGCACGTCGATGGTGGTGGAGCTGATCCCGCACGAGCAGTTGATATCGGCCCAGAAGCAGCTCGCCGCGGTGATGGTGAAGTTGACGTTGGAGATGTCGAAGAAGACGTTGTTGGCGCAGGCCACCCGCACCCGGGCGCTGGTGGTGGCGAGGTTGGGGGCGGTGACGGGCTGGCTGCCGTCGTTGGCCACGCTGGAAGCCAGCGCGATGGGGTAGGTGAAGCCGCCATCGGTGGACAGGCTGATGTTCACCAGCGGGCAGCTCACCGGCGCGGCCGTGGTGCCCGCCACGTTCCAGGTGACGGTCTGCGAGCTGTTGCCAGCCCAGGTGACCGCCGTGTTGGGCGCGGTGACCTGGAACGGCCCGGCGGCCGCGGTGACGTTGAAGCTGAGATTGGCCGAGTTGACCCCGCCGCCAGCCAGGCGATTGTCGCGCACCGTCAGACGGAAGTTCAGGGCGCGGGTAACGTTGGGCAGCACCTCGCCGATCACCGTGCTGTTGTTGACCAGGTCCGAGAGCCGGGGGAAGGTGCGCGCCGGGCTGGCCACGCTGGGCCAGGAGCGGAAGAAGGGGGGGCTGAGCGGGTTGTTGGGCGCGCCAGCCGGGCCCAGGTCGAACTCCTCCCAGTTGTAGGTCAGCGCGTCGCCGTTGGGATCGCTGGCCGAGCCGGTCAAGGTGAAGGGGGTCTGGCTGGGAATGGTGAAGCCGCCCGGGCCGGCGCTCACCGCGGGCGCCTGGTTGCCGGTAGGCGTCACCACCGGACAACTGTTGCCGCTGCCAGCCGTGGTATAGGCCACGATCTCGTCCAGGTTGATGCCGTGGAAGTAGTCATCGCTGTGGGGCTGCAGGTTCTGCGCGCCGCAGATCCCTGCATAGGCCATGATGGTCGAGCCGCTGCCCGGCTCGTAGGCGGTGGGGCCGTTGCGGTTGCCGCCGGAGCAAGAGCCGGCACTGCCGTTGAAGCTGTGGTTGCCGCCGAACTGATGGCCGATCTCGTGGGCGACGTAGTCCACATCGAAGGGGTCGCCCACCGGCGCCGAGGAGCCGGTGACGCCGCGCGCCTTGGAGCCGGTCCGACAGACCACCCCCAGATAGGCCACGCCGCCGCCGCCCGTGCTGAAGACGTGCCCGATGTCGTAGTTGGCGTTGCCGATCACCGTGTCCAGGTTGGTTTGGTTCTGCCCCAACATCGTGCTGCCGTTGTTGTTGGTGTAGGGGTCGGTCGCGGCGTTGGTGTAGACGATCAGATCGTTGTTGGGGATCAGCACCATGCGCGCGGCCACCTCCCGCTCGTAGATGCCGGTGACCCGGTTGACCGAGGTGACGATCGCGGCCATGCCGAGTGGCACGGTGCCGCCGTGAAAGGCGGTGTACTCGCCCGTGGCGGCCATGGCCAGACGGTAGGTGCGCAGCTCAGAGCCGGTCGGGGTGAGCACTCCATCGGCCACCAGGCTGGCCAGCTCAGCTCGCATCGCCTCGATGTCGGCGCCGCTGGGCAGCGTCTCCACGAAGCGCTTCTCCTCACCGGGCGCAAAATCGCGCGCGTAGTAGCTGATGTAATGGCTGACATCGTTGCGGCTGAAGGGATCGATGTAGATCGTGCCGCTGAGGCCGAAGATGATGGCGTGAAAGCCGGCTGGCGTCCAGTCCAGCCGCGTCGTGGCGGTGGGATCGTCCAGCCCCTGGCCGGCGTAGGTGGTGATCTGCGGGAACTTGGCGGCCAGCTCCGGCGCCATCACCGGCGACTGGACGATGCGAAAGCGGCCGAAGCCTCCCTCAGGCAGCGGCAGCGCCAGCACCACGCTGCTCTCGGCCGCGGCCGGCGTGCCCTCCAGCGGCGCGGCCGCCAGAACGGCCTGCAGAGCGGCCACGTCTGCCTCGACCAGACGGTACTGCTGGGGAACGATCCAGCGCTCGCCGGCCGGGATGAAGGATAGCTCTTCGACATCGCGCCAGAGAAGGTTAGCTGGCTGGGCGGGCAGGGCAGGGCCAGCCAGTGCGGGCAGGGCGTTGCCCGCCGCCAGGGCGATCAGCAGGATCGCCAGGGAGAGAAGTCGCACCAGGCGCAAGGGGTGAGTGGGCATGGGAGGAGCCTCCGTGAAGAAAAGTTGCTGCTGGGTGCAGCGGCTGGTAGGCGCAGTAGTATACCAGTCAGCTACCCGATCAACAAAGTTGCGGGGGGAGAACCGCGGATTGGCAGGAGGCGCGGAGGGGAGAACCGCGGATTGGCAGAAGGCGCGGAGCGGAGGGGGAGTGCTGCGGATGGGCAGAAGGCGCGGATCGGAGGGGGAGTGCTGCGGATGGGCAGGAGGCGCGGAGCGGAGGGGGAGTGCTGCGGATGGGCAGAAGGCGCGGAGCGGAGGGGGAGTGCTGCGGATGGGCAGAAGGCGCGGAGCGGAGGGGGAGTGCTGCGGCGGCTTGGTTGCGCGCGG
>JAJTXO010000713.1 GCA_021463315.1 Caldilineales bacterium
ACCTTGATTGCTAGAGAGCGTTAGTGAAGGTGAGGGCCAACAAGGAGGCCAACACTTTCAACGCAAAACCAGGATTAGTGCGAGCATGAAGCCGTTGCAGGCCCATTTTCTCCAGTTGACTGTTGACCGTCTCAATCCGCGGGCGATGAGCGCGAATCAGCGCTGCGTCTTCAGTCGTGTTGCCAGTCATATTGCGGCGCTGCTTCGGAACAAGCCGCACGCGCCCATGGATGTAGCTCAGTTGCTGGTCACGGTCGCTGATATACCCTTTGTCGGCAACGACCACACTGCCTTCCGGTAACGGGCTGAGCAACGCTTGCACCAGGGTCAATTCATCCCATCGGGCAGGCAGCAAGTCAAAGCTGATAGGAACGCCCGTTGCATCACAGACCAAATGCAATTGCCAACCCCAATAGTATTCGCGTTTGCTGGCACAATAGCCCCCATAGGCGTCGCCCTGAACTTTGCAGCAGCGCTTCGCCCGTACCCGCTTGCACACCGGAACCGGCAGGGTGTCAATGATGAAGACGTTCCCGGTCATCATCAGCTCACCCAGCAAGCTCACGAGGAGCAGCAAGACCTCCTGCAACGCGTGCAAGCGCCGGTTGAAGCGCGACACGCTCAATTTGGGCAGATAGCCCGTTTGCTGCAACAGGCACAACGCCCGTTCATGATGGTTCTGAAAGTACTTGGCCGCAACCACCGCGACCGTCACAATCTCCGCGCTGCTGATGGTCGCCCGGCTGTCATCTACATGGCCGATCCCTTTCAGAACATCATCAATGACCACATAACTCGTTACAATGTAGCTGGCGTTCATGGCGTCTCCTCGTCAGATGGGTGTGTGAGAGCTTCCATTCTAACGAGGGCGGCGTGAACGCCTTCAACTGGCAATCAAGGTATGAAAGCGTTTCGGGTATCCGGACAAAAGGAGTGTACTCTGGCACGTTGATCACATGACCACAATCATTGACGGCGCTGCGGCGGCCGTGATAAGGTATTTGCAGGGAGTGTGCGGAACAGCGCATTCCTCTAATGCTTTATGCTGTTTTGCTTACTTACGATTGCATGGCTCGACACCTGATCACAGCATTGCACCGTAGCATCGAGCAGAGAGCCACCACGTCGCGGCACGCGGTGTGCGCCGCGAGGAATCGCTCCCTTTCCCCAACTCGATGATGCTGTATCTGTGTTCCCTATTCTTATTCAGGAGGCGTCTACAATGTTCCGAAAGAAAGCTTTGCCAGTCTGGCTCGCGCTGTGCCTGCTGCTGTCCTTAACTGGATCGGTGACGGGGCAAGAAGATGAGATCGTCATCGGGGTCTACGAGCCAATGACCGGCGCCCAGGCAGCGGGCGGTGAGTTGACCATGCAGGGCGTGTATCTGGCGCACGAAACCAAGCCGGAAGTGCTGGGGCTGCCGATTCGTCTGGTGCTGGTCGATAACCGGAGCGATAAGGCGGAGTCGGCGACCGCCGTCCAGCGCCTGATTGATCAGGAAGGGGCCATCGCAATTATCGGCAGCTATGGCAGCTCCAACTCGATGGCGGGAGGCGAAGTGGCCGAGCGGGCCGGTATCCCGGTCATGGGCTGCTCTCCAACCAACCCCCTGGTTACTGAGGGCAAAGATTACTACTTCCGCGCCTGCTTCATCGACCCCTTCCAGGGCGGCGTGATGGCGAAGTACGCCGTCGAGGAACTGGGAGTGCAGAAAGTCGCCATCATCCAGGACGTGGCGCAGGACTACTCGGTGGGCCTGGCGGCCTTCTTCCGTGAGGCGTTCATCCGCCTGACGGGTGATGCGAAGGGCATTGTCGGCTTCACCTCCTACCAGACCGGCGACCAGGATTTCACCGCACAGCTTGCCTCAGTAATGGCGAAGAACCCCGACGCGATCTACGCCCCCGGCTATTTCGGCGATGGCGCGCTGCTGGCCCGCCAGGCGCGTGAGATGGGTTACGAAGGGTATATCCTCGGCGCAGACGCCTGGGAAGCGCCAGAGCTGATCGAGATCGGCGGTTCAGCGTCGGACGGCATCCTGATCACTTCGCACTATCACCCTGAAGCGGAACTCAGCCCGGCTTCTAAACCGTTTGTCGAAGCCTTTGAAGAAGAGTTCGGCGAGCGCCCAAGCGCCTTCGCGGCGCTGGGTTATGACGCTTATATGCTCGTCGTGGATGCCATAGAGCGCGCCGGCTCGACTGACCCCAAAGCGATCCGCGACGCAATGGCCGAGACCACAGACTTCCAGGCCGTAACCGGCACCATTACGCTCGATGAAAACGGCGACGCCGTGAAAGACGCAGTCATCCTGAAAGTCGAGGATGACGAGTTCAAATACGTCGGGACGGTCAAGCCATAGCGCACGCACGCGCGCAAGCGGGGGAGTTGCCCAGCCGGGCACCTCCCCCTTTTTGGCCGGACAACCTGCTTCTGCCTGTCGTCCACAGCCCGGCGCGCGCCGGGTAGAGACCCTGGTTCCGTAGAACGGAGACATCATGACGGTCTCGCTCTTCTTCCAACATCTGGCAAACGGTATCTCGCTGGGGGCGCTGTATGCGTTGATCGCCATCGGCTACACGATGGTTTATGGCATTCTGCGGCTAATCAATTTCGCTCA
>JAJTXO010000714.1 GCA_021463315.1 Caldilineales bacterium
CGGCAGCCAGACCACCTGCCAGCCGGCGTGTACCGCGCGGCGGCACAGGTCCAGCTCCTCGGAGTACATGAAGAAACCTTCGTCGAAGCCGCCGATCTGCTCCAGCACGTCCCGCCGCAGCAGCATACAGGCGCCGACGATCCAGTCCACCTGGCTGGCGGCGTCGTCGGGAAGATCGAGTGCGTAGTAGCGCGTCAGCACGCGATTCTGCGGCCACCAGCGCTGCACGACGGTGCTTTCAAGGAAAAATGTGATCAGGGTCGGAAAGCGCCGCCGCGAGGACTGCAGGCTGCCGTCGCCATAGCGCAACTGGGGGCCAAGAATGCCCACCCTGGGGTGCGCCTCGGCGTAGGCCAACAGCGTTTGCAGCGCAGCCGGGGCCGCCTCGGTGTCTGGGTTGAGAAGGAGCAGGTAGCGGCCGCGGCTGACATCCAGCCCCTGGTTGTTGGCGCGGGTGAAGCCCAGGTTATCTCGATTGGCGACTACGCGCACCCAGGGATAGTCCTGCGCCAGCATGGCCACGCTGTCGTCGGCCGAGGCGTTGTCCACCACGATCACCTCGGCCGTCCACCCTGCGCCGCCGGTCGAGTAGCGCAGCGTATCGAGACCACCCACAACCAAACCGTCGCTGCCCAGAATCGACTCCAGGCAGCGACGCAACAGCTCCCGCACATTCCAATTGACGATGACGATCGACAGGTCAGGCGGCGATGGATCCATTACAGGCTGCGCACGACCACGTAGTCGGCCAGATCCAGCAGCGCCTGGCGGTAACGGCTGGGCGGCCACGCGTCCAGACAGGCCCTGGCCCCAGCGATGAACTGGATGGCCTCCTGCCGGGTAGCGTCGATGGCGGGGGAGCGGGCGATGTCAGCGATCAGCTCGCCCAGCGCGACGCCGCTGGCGTGGCCGTTGCCCGAGGCCTGCATGACCTGCAACGCTTCGGGGTGGCTCTGCAGATAGTGGAACACCGGCAGGGTCACGGTGCCCTGGCGCAGGTCGCCGCCCACCGGCTTGCCCACCGTGCGGGCATCGCCCACAAAATCCAGAATGTCGTCCATGATCTGGAAGGCCATGCCGACATTGTAGCCGTACTCGCGCAGCAGGGTGATCTCCTCCTCCGGCGCAGCGCCCAGAACAGCCGAGGCCTCGGTGGCGGCCGCGAAGAGGGCCGCGGTCTTGCCGTAGATGCGCTGATAGTAGGCGTCCTTGGGCTGGGACCACTGGCGGATGGCATAGAGCTGGCGCAGCTCCCCCTCGACGATGGTCATCAAGGTCTGGGAGAAGATCTTCATGACGCGGATGCTGTCGGTTTCGGCCGCGAAATAGGCCGCGCGGGCGAAGACGAAGTCGCCGGCCAGGATGGTGGCGCCCTGACTCCAGGAGGCGTTGAGCGTGGGATTGCCGCGGCGCAGCAGCGAGCCGTCGATCACATCGTCATGCACCAGGGTGGCCGAGTGCAGCATCTCCACGGCCGCGGCCAGCGAAACGACGTGCTCGCGCTGGGCGGCCGGGTAGAGCCGGCTGATCAGCAGCGCCAATGCCGGCCGCAGCCGCTTGCCGCCGCTGTCCAGCAGCAGATTGATCGCGCCGGAGAGGGGCGCGAAGACCTCGCCGGTGGCCTGCATCTTGGCATCGACGCGCTGCAGATCGTCGGCTATCAGTTCAAGCGCTTGCGCATGGCTGCTCAAAGTCTGGGCACTCCTCAACAAGTGTTACCGATCGTGACTACTCAGGCGTCGGCGCTGGACAGCGCCCGGCGCCAATGGCTGAGCTGTTACCAGGTCAATTATGTCTGTCAACCGCCAGCTTGGCAAATACGGCGCGGGCCAGCGCGCTGGTGGCGCGGGCGACGACGGCAACATCGGTGGTCTTGATGGCTGCCAGCCCCTGGGCGATGAGCGCCACATAGGCTGGCTCGTTGCGCTGGCCGCGGTGGGGGTGGGGCGTTAGATAGGGCGCGTCGGTCTCCAACAGCAGACGCTCCAGCGGCAGCAGCGCCAGCAGCGCGTGCAGATCCTTGGCGTTGCGGAAGGTCAACGGTCCGCCGAAGGAAAGGGCCATGTTCCAGGCAAAGGCCTCCTCGGCCATGGCCAGATCGCCCGAATAGGCGTGTTGCACCCCCAAGATAGCATCCGCGCCGCGCTGCATCTGTGCGCCAGACACCCATTTGCGCAGGATAGCGCAAAGATCGGCGTGAGCGTCCCGGCAGTGCAGCACCACCGGCAGATCCAGCCGGGCGGCCAACTCCAACTGCGCCTCGAACGCGGCCCACTGCTGGGCGTGCGGCACGCGCTGCCAATAGTAGTCCAGCCCGATCTCGCCGATGGCCACCACCTTGGGATGGGCTGCCAGCGCGGCCAGCTCGGCGACGGTCTCCGAGTTGAAATCCGCCGAGTCGTTGGGATGCACACCCACCTGCGCGTACACGCCCGGATAGCGCTCGGCCAGCTCGATGGCCTGCCGGCTGGTGGCCAGGTCTACCGCCGGGTTGATGATGATCTCAACCCCCGCCTCCCACGCGCGCTGCACCACCGCGTCGCGGTCCTCGTCGAACTGATGGAAGTTGAGGTGGCAGTGGGTGTCGATGAGCATGGGGAGTGGGGGGTGGGGAG
>JAJTXO010000715.1 GCA_021463315.1 Caldilineales bacterium
GCCGTGTTGGTGTACATCTCCCATCCCCCAACACACTTCCGCCAATCAAACAACCGAGTCGCACAATGACCGGGCGACCACCCGGCTGCCGGCCATCAGCCTGGTCGCGGCCGCGGGGTGGTGGAGCGTGGCGCGCTGGCCTGCGGCCGCGCGCTGGGCCGCGCTGGCCCTGCTGACCGCGGCTGGGCTGGCTGCGCTCTGGGGCGTGACGCAGGAGGGGATCAACCGGTGGTCGCTGTTGATCTTCGGCGGCGGCGCGGCGGCGTTGGGGATTTGGAGTCTGGCTCTGCCGCGGCTGCGGGCGGGGACGCGGAGCTGGGCAAGCCGGGTGATGTACGCCTTGCCCTTTGGCCTGATGGCGCTGCTCAGCGCAGCGGCGTTGTGGATGTTCATCCTGCCGCAACTGCGCTGAGCCAGCGCGCTCGATTGCCGCGTTTACGCCAACGCGGGCAGATGGCCCAACTGGACGAGCAGGCCCAGCCCGTCTGAATAGTTGTGCCCTTCCACGGCCTTGCCATCGGGGCCGAAGCGCCAGACTTCGCACACGTCCAGCGAGTACGGCATGCCGCTGGCTGGGAAGGGCGGCATGGGTCTGTCCTGGATGCCGATGGCGCGAAAGCGGGCGGTCACCCAGTCGCCCGCGGCGATGTACTGCTGATCGACCAGCGTCATGTCGGACGACATGGCCAGCAGGCCCTCCAGCCAGCCTTGAAACTCGGCCGGCGAGCTCAGGGTCGCCCCGCGGCCGTGGTCGACAAAGTGAAGGTCTGGCGCGGTCACCTGGGCAGACCTGGCCGTATCGCGCAGGCTGAAGGCATCATGTGCGGCGCGCAGAGCGGCGACATTGCGGTTGTCCATGGTATACTCCTCGTAGATAGACGGGCGGCTCAGCCGGCGCTGACGATGGCGCCGTCGTGCCATTCGGGATCTTCCAGCAGCAGCGCGCGCAGCCGCGTGAAGCGTTCGTGCTGCTCCGGGCTCTGGGCGTTGGCCCAATAGGCCTCCTTGCTTTCAAACACGGCCACCAGGAACAGTTCGCCGGGGTCGGCGTCCATCTGGTACGCATAGCGGGCGACCTGGCCAGCGGGAACGCCCATGCTGTTGGCCAGCGCCTTCATCTCTTCGGCCTTGGTGAGATCGATCTTGATGCGTGCAATCGTGCCGTACATGTTGCCTCCATATCACTGGGGTGGATTGGGTTGCAGGGCGTCGCGCCTGGGACGCTCTGCCTGATGAGGCTATCATACAACGAATCGAAGGCTGCTTGCCAGATCAAACAGTGCTCATTTGTTGCTCAGTTTGAGCAGCCTGAAGGAACCCAAGGCGCTGAGGTCTTTGGCCTGGTCAGCGCGCGGCGAGACGTTGGACCTGTGCCCAACGCCTCGCAGGCGACGCTGCCGGGAAGCTGTCGTCAGGCTGGCTTCAGCCCGGCGTCGGCGTCCGTGTACACCTGGCTGCCGTTGAGTAGCCTGAAGTACTGGACGGTGGTTCCGACCGCGCCTTCGTTGGTCCTGGCGTCGCTGTCCACCGTATCATCGTTGCCCTGGTCGCGGCTGGTAAAGAGGTAGCCGGCCGGCCTGGTGGTGCGCAGCTTGAGCCGGAGGTTGGTCGGCGCCTCGTCGAAGACCGCCACGCCGTCGGCGCCCGTGGTGCTGGAGGCGATCACCGCGTTGTTGTCGTCCACATTGAGCAGTTCGACCAGCACCCCAGCCATGCCGGTGGCGCCGTCGTCCTGCAAGCCGTTGAGGTTGGTATCCACCCAGACAAAGGTTTCCACCCGGCCGGGCAGACGCATCCCTGCGTCGATCGAATTGAGGCCCTGGCTGCCCTGGCTCAATCTGAAGGTCGCTGTGCTGCCCGTGGCGCCTTCGTTGACCTTGGCATCGCTGTCGATGGTGTCGTCGGCGCCCTGGTTGCGCTTGGCGAAGGAGCACCCCGCGCACAGCGTGTAGCGCAGCCTCAGATCGATGCCTGTTGCCACCGGGGCAAAGGCCGCCAGCCCTTGGGTGTCGGTTTGAGCTGTGGCGATCACCGCCAGGTTGTTGGCCACATCGAGCAGCTCGACCTGGACCGCGGCGACCCCTTCCTCGCCGACGTCCTGCAGGCCGTCGTTGTTGCGGTCGTTCCACACGAAGGTGGTCACGACGCCCGGCTGCCGCATGGCCGCATCGAAGGCCTGCACGGTCTGGCCGGCGCTGACCGTGAAGGCCCTGGCCGTTGTGCCGAATGCGCCTTCGTTGGTCTTGGCGTCGCTGTCGATCGTGTCGTCGTTGCCTCGGTCGCGGGGCGAGAAGGAGCAGCCGCTGCACAGAGTGTAGCGCAGCTTGTAGCTCTGGCTGGCCGCGACCGGGTCGAAGAGGGCGACGCCGTCGGCTGCGGTCATCTGCATGGCCGCCACCGCGCCGCTGCTGGCCAGCAGCAGCTCGACATGGACGTTGCCGATGCCCGGCTCGCCGGCGTCCTGGATGCCGTCGCCGTTCAAATCATCCCAGACAAAGGTCTCGATCTGGCCGGTGACTGCGGGTGGGGTGGCTGTGGCCGTCGGCGTCGGCTCGGGGGTGGCGGTCTCGGTGGGCGTCGGCTCAGGGGTGGCGGTCTCGGTG
>JAJTXO010000716.1 GCA_021463315.1 Caldilineales bacterium
GCGCCACGAGGTGCGAGTCACCCTGAGGTCCGACGAAGGGTCTCGCGGTGTCAAGCGGAGATGCTTCGCCAAGCCTCAGCATGACATAATGTCTTAGCATGACATAAAGCCTCAGCACGACATAAAGCCTCAGCATGACATGTCGATGCTCAGCGCGCCACGAGGGATGAACTATGACCATCATCGACCAACGACTTCGCGTTCAGATTCGCCACGCCTATGACCGCGCGCCGGCTGTCAGGGCGCGCTTCGACACGGCCGGGCTGACGCCCGACGACGTGCAGCGTGTGGCCGACCTGGACCGCGTGCCGGTCATCTCCAAGGAGGAGGTAGCTGCCTTGCAGCGGGCCAACCCACCCTTCGGCGGGCTGTTGGCCGCGCCGCCCGAGCTAGTGCGTCACATCTTCATGTCGCCAGGGCCGATCTACGAGCCGGATGCCGGGGACGACGCCCTCCCGGTGGAGATGGCCGCGCTGGCCATGCGCCAGAGCGGGCTGCGGGCCGGCGACGTGGTGCTCAACTGTCTTTCCTACCATCTGGTTCCCGCTGGCCTGCTGGTCGATCGGGCGCTGCAGGCGCTGGGCTGCATCGTCGTGCCCGGCGGCGTCGGCAACACCGATCTGCAGCTCCAGATCATGCAAGACCTGCGCGTCACCGGCTATGTCGGCACGCCCAGCTTCTTGCTCAGCCTGATCCGGCGAGCCGAGGAGCGCGGGCTGAACTGGCGCAGCGACTTCCATCTGCGCACCGCCTTCGTGACGGCCGAGCCGCTGCCGGCCAGCCTGCGTCAGACCCTGGTGGAGAGCTACGGCCTGGCTGTGGGCAACGCCTATGGCACGGCTGAGCTGGGCTTTCTGGCCCTCAACACGGCCGGCGGCCTGGCGATGCAGCTCCTCCCCCTGCCCATCGTTCAGGTTGTCGCTCCCGACAGCGGGTTGAGCGTTGGCCCCGGCGAGGCGGGCGAGGTGGTGGTCACCAATCTGGACCCGGCCTATCCGCTGATCCGGCTGGGCCTGGGCGATCTGGCCGTCAACGTCGATCCTCAGCCCGGCCGAAGCCAGCAGATGGAGCGATCGCTCGTTCTGGTGGGGCGCAGCGGCGAGGCGGTCAAGGTGCGCGGCATGTTCGTGCATCCCAACCAGTTGCGCTTCGCGGCCGCGCAGGTCGCCCCCGGCGCGCTGGTGCAGGGCGTTGTCGACCGTGAGGATCAGCAGGATAGCTTCGAGCTGCGGGTGGCGCTGGCCGATGCGGGGGCAGGCTCCCCTGCGCTGGCTGCCGCGCTGCAAGAGGCCGTGCGCCAGAGCTGCCGGGTGCGGGTCAACCGCGTGCAGTTCGTGACAGCCGACGCCATCGGCGCCGGCGCGCCATGGCTGGTGGATCAGCGGCGCTGGGATTGATGGGGTGTACTCAGGATGGGTTCGGAGAAAGATTTCGGAAGTCGCCGCCTCAACCACGCGCGCCAGAGAAGAAACGTGGATTCTACTGCGGGTCTCCATCGGCGGCAAGGTGGTAGCGGGCAATGTTGCTGAAGCGGTCGCCGCTGTAGAGGATACGGAAGCTGCTGACTTGACCCGGGTCCAGGTGCGTGCTATTGACGTAGGTGGTGCGACAGGCGATGATCTCGTCGCTGGCGTTGTAGAGCCCGCCAACGACTTCGACGAAACGCACAGCAGTGGGGTGGTCGTTGCGCACCTGGCCCAGGATTTCGTACCAGGCATAGGTGGGATTATAGGCGCCGCTGTCGTTGAAGATGACCAAGCTGGGCCGCGGCTCGGTGCTGGTGTGGTAGGTAGGCGGTTCGAAGGCGTAGGAGGCCCAGTTGGCAGGCTGAGGCAGGATGACCTCGAAGCAATTGGTGTGGCCCGGCGGGGTGTAGTCGAGGCTGACGTAGGTGAAGTCGGTGGCGACGAGGCCGCCGCTAGCGTTGAAGAGGTTGACCGCGATGCGCACAGACCGGAGGGTGTTGGAGCTGTTGTTGCGCACTTCGCCGGCAATGTGGAGATTGTTGATGTTATCGACGTAGGTGGTGTGGTTGGGGAGTATCGCGACCGGCGGCGGCGTTGGCGTGGGGGTCGGTGGAACGGTAGAACCGCTGCGGAGGACAACCGGCAAGTAGCTGTCATCAGGCGCGCCGCCGGCGGCGAGGAGCGCCAGAGAGCCAACAAGCAATGCCAGTACTGCCAGCGCTGGTCGAAATCGGGTTTGCATCTCTTCCATCCTTTCGGAACGCATGTCCGGTGAAGAGCCGGGCGACACGACGATGGCAGCCGATGCCGCGCACGATGGACTGGAACACGACAATGTGCCGAAATACAGCGGGCCAAGGAGAACGTCTGGCAGAAAAACAACAGCGCCCCCGCTGGACAACGGGAGCGCTGCTCAATCATAGTCGGGGCGAGAGGATTTGAACCTCCGACCTCACGGACCCGAACCGTGCGCGCTACCGAGCTGCGCTACGCCCCGTGACTGACGAAAGAGATTATACATGCGCCTGGGGTTTTGGCAAAATGGAGAGTGAAGCGTGAACGGTGAATTGGTGGGTTGGTAAATTGGTAAATTGGTGAATTGGTAAATTGGTAATTGGTAAATTGGTGAATTGGTAA
>JAJTXO010000717.1 GCA_021463315.1 Caldilineales bacterium
GCCGTCAAAAATGCCAGGAATCTCTGCCCTTTGCGGTCTTTGCGCCTTTGCGTGAGACAACAATCGTGAAGTACTGAATCTACCAATCTACCATGAAAATTGCCATGCTCGGCACGCGCGGCGTGCCTGCCAGCTATAGCGGCTTCGAGACCTGCGTCGAGGAGCTGGGCAGCCGGCTCGCGCTGCGCGGCCATCAGGTCACCGTCTACTGCCGCAGCCACCACATCACCTACGACCAGCCGGTCTACAAGGGGATGCGCCTGGTCAAGCTGCCCACCATCGCCAACAAGTATCTGGACACCATCGTCCACAGCTTCCTCTCCAGCCTGCACGCGGCGACACAAGGCTACGATATCGCGCTCTACTTCATCGCCGGCAACAGCCTGGTGACCTGGATCCCGCGGCTGGCCGGCCAGCGCAGCCTGCTCAACGTCGATGGGCTGGACTGGAAACGGGCCAAGTGGCCGGGGCCAGCCAAGCGCTACATCCAGTTCGCCGAGCAGATGAGCGCGGTGCTGCCCAACGCCATCATCACCGACAGCCGGGTGGTGCAGCGCTACTATCGCGAGGTCTACCGCGCCGAATCGACCTACATCGCCTATGGATCCGACCTGCCGCGCCGGCCGGCCGGCCCCACCCTGGCCCGCTTCGGCCTGCAGCCGCGTCGCTATGTGCTCTTCGTGGGCCGGCTGGTGCCAGAGAACTGCGCCCATCACCTGGTGCAGGCCTGGCGCCGGCTGGACACCGACATGCAATGTGTCATCGTGGGGGATGCGCCCTACGCCGACGAATA
This sequence comes from Caldilineales bacterium, assembly GCA_021463315.1. Taxonomy (GTDB): domain Bacteria; phylum Chloroflexota; class Anaerolineae; order JAAEKA01; family JAAEKA01; genus JAAEKA01. The sequence goes on from JAJTXO010000717.1 coordinate 794, forward strand.
TAAGGCGGAGCTGCGCCGGCTGGCGGGCGACGATCCGCGCATCGTCTTCACCGGCTACCTCTTCGGCGAGGGCTACTGGGAGCTGAACAGCCACGCCTACGCCTTTGTGGAGACCAGCGGCGTGGGCGGCACCCACCCGGCGTTGGTGGAGGCGATGCATTGCGGCAACTGCGTAGTGGCCCACAACACGCCCGAGAACCTGGAGACCATCGACGCGGCCGGCCTCTGGTACGACGGTCAGGCCGGCGCGGATTCGCTGGCGCCGGTGTTGCGCACCCTGCTGGACACTCCGCCGCTGGTGGCGCTCTATCGCCAGGCCGCGGCCGAGCGGGCCGCCACGGTCTACAGTTGGGAGGCAGTGACCGACGCCTACGAGGCGCTGTTTCAGAGGGTCATGAGCTGACTGCCCCGGAAAACGATCGAGCTAGGGCACGGTGACGGTTCCGACGTCCACCCGGTTGTCGGCCGTCGGCGGATCGACCACCAGGTTGCGCAGCGGCTCCACCTGGTACAGCCCGGCCCGCAGGCCATAGTCCCCGGCCGGCAGGCCCTCGGGCAGAGCGACGATATGCCGGTCCACGACGATCTCGCCCGGCCGCCAGCGGCTGGTCGGCGTGTAGCCGCCCACCGGATCGCCGTCGTGCTGGGCAATCACCGCACCGTCTGGCCCCAGCAGATGCACGAAGACCTTGTGGTTCTCCCCCAGCTCGCGCTGCGCCAGCCAATACAGCGTCACCTCGGCCACGCCCAGCTCGCGATCAATGGCCGCGTCGCTGGCCAGCAGCACGGCCACATCCTCCAGCGTGGCCTGCGCCAGCCGCGGCGTCCACGACCGTTGGCCCACGCCCAGGCCCAGGTTCAACGCCAGCGCGACGGCCAGGATCCCCAGCAGCACGCCGGCCCCGCGCAGACCGCGGCTGGAGGTGCGCAGGAAGGCCAGCGCGATCCAGACCGCCGCGGCCAGCAGCGAGATCAGCAGGCCGGCCGTGCGCGCTGGCGTGGCGCCGAAGCTGATCGCCACCTGGTGCGTCCCGGCCGGCACGTCCACCGTCGCCAGGCCCAGCTCTCCCGTGGGATAGACGGTCGCCGGCTGGTCGTCGATAGTCGCCCGCCAGCCGGGCAGATAGAACTGATGCAGGCGCAGCGGCAGTGGGCTGGCCGTTTCCACCTGAAAGAGCCACGAGGCGTAGCCCCGCTGCGTCAGCGCGACGACCGGCGCGGGCTGCAGGGCGACGCCATCTGTCGCGCCCTCGCGGGCCCGCCCCAGCGCCCAGCGCTGCTCCGTGACCGTCAGCGGCAGGAACTCGCCGGTCCAGGTCGCGCCCACCTGGCCGGCGGCCGCGTCCTCGGCCCACATGCGGCCCGGCAGCCGCGCGTCGGCCTGGCTGACCGCCAGCGGCTCGACCCGCAGGCCAGGCAGCGCGGCCAGCATGGCCAGCAGCGAGACCAGCGCCACGATCCAGGCCGATCGCGGTACGGCGAGACCGCCTATCCGATCGACGCGCGCTGCTCCCGGCAGCAGCGCGGGCAGAGCGGCCGCCACGCCCATCAAGCCCACCGCCTCCAGCAGCAGGAAGCGCCACGGATATTGCAACTGCCCCAGCAGCGCCGTCAGCGGCTGCCAGATAAAGAGGCTGGCCGCCGTGGTCATAAACATGGCGCCGACCGCCACCGCCAGATGGAAGCCAACCACCGGCAGGGGGAGATCCAGGGCGCTGTCTGACTTAAACATAGCCGCTGACTTAACAATAGCCGCTCGGGCCGGTCTCCGACCGAGCCCATCCGCCGCTCGGGCCGGTCTCCGACCGAG
>JAJTXO010000718.1 GCA_021463315.1 Caldilineales bacterium
CCGGGTTACGAGTTACTCGTTACTCGTTACGACTTCACATCCCTACACACGCATCGCACCATTCCGGGTTACGAGTTACGGGTTACGCATTACTCGTTACCCATCATCCGCCGCAGCCGGGCCACCAACGGCGGCAGCACCTCCAGCAGGCGCGCCACGTCGGCCTCGCGGTTGCTGTGGCCCAGGCTGAGCCGCAGGTGGCCGGCGGCGTCGATGCGCGGCACGCCCATGGCGGTCAGCACGTGGCTGGGCTCCTGCGCGCCGCTGGTGCAGGCGGAGCCGCTGCTGGCGCAGATGCCGGCCATGTCCAGCCCGATCAGCATCCCCTCGGCCTCGACGCCGCGCACCACGAAGCTGGCATGGTGGGCCAGACGCTGGCTGCGGTGGCCGGTCAGGTAGACATCGGGGATCGCCGCCAGCACCCCTTCGATCAGCCGCTCGCGCAGCGCGGTCAGCCGGGTCGCCTCGGCCGTCTGCTCTGTCTGCACCAGAGCCAACGCCGCGGCCAGGCCGACGATATAGGGCACGTTCTCGGTGCTGGCACGGCGCTTGCCCTCCTGGCTGCCGCCGGTGATCTGCGGCAACAGCGGCACGCCGCGGCGCACGTAGAGCAGACCGATCCCCTTGGGGCCGTAGAATTTGTGCGCGCCCAGCGACAACAGGTCTACGCCCAGTTCGTCCACTCGCAGCGAGAGCGCGCCCGCGGCCTGCACCGCGTCGCTGTGCAGGGGCACGCCGCGCTCCCGACAGACCGCGCTCAGCTCGGCCAGCGGCTGGAGGGTGCCCACCTCGTTGTTGGCGGCCATGATGCTGACCAGGACGGTGTCGGGGCGGATGGCTGCGGCCAGCTCGGCCGGGCTGACGCGGCCGGTTGCGTCCACCGGCAGCACGGTCAGATCGAAGCCGTAGTAGGTGCGCAGGTGGTGCGCAGTGTCGAGAATGCCCTTGTGCTCGACCGCGCTGACAATGAGGTGCTGGCCCTGGCCGCGCTGTCGGCGGGCCAGCGCCACCCCGCGCAGCGCCAGGTTGTCGGCCTCGGTGCCGGAACTGGTGACGACGATCTCGCCCGGCAAGCAGCCCAGGACGCCGGCCATCTGCTCACGCGCCGCGCGCAGCGCCTTGGCGCTCTCGCGGCCCAGGCGATGCAGGCTGCTGGGATTGCCGTAGTGCTGGCTGAAATAGGGCAGCATGGCCGCCAGCACCTCGGCGCGAACGGGGGTGGTGGCGGAGTGGTCCAGATAGATAAGGTCAGACATGGCGCTTTCCATGCAGCGAGTATATCACCGATCACACCTGCCTCCAAGGCGGTTGGCATCCAATCCGCGCCAGGGTGAAAGGATTGCAAGACAACGGCCCACGCGAAGGCGCTGATCTTAATCTCTCCTTCATCTTTCTGTGATAGACTGGCTCCCGCTGGCCTTCTGGCAAAGGCCAAGCGCTATTCGACCACCAGGAGAGTGTCCCATGCAACGACAACCAGAATCGACCATCCACCGCCTGCGCACGGCTCTGGGCCTGCTGCTGGCGCTGGTTTTGACTGCGGCTGGCGGCGGGCTGCTGCTGGCTTCCCCGTCCGCCGCCCAGCCCGAGGTGCCCACGCTCAACTGGACCCAGGTCCACAACGCGCCTGGCGTCTACTGGTACACGGTGGTTTTTCCCACCCCTTCGGTCGGCTACGCGCTGGGCGGGCCAGACTGGAACGTCAACGAGGGGATTGGGCCGGCCACGCTGGCCAAGACCACCGACGGCGGCCAGACCTGGACCACCATCCCCGTGCCGGGCACCAATCGCTTCATGCGCGGCCTGGCCTGCATCGACGCCAACCGCTGCTGGGTGATCGGCGCCAGCAGCCCGCGCATCCGCTATACCCTGGACGGCGGCGCCACCTGGGCCTCGGGCGCCATCGTCAACAACGTCTGGAGCGGCTGGCTCTGGTCGGCTGGCTACAGCGGCGTGGGCACGACCATCTTTGCCGGCACCACCGGCTATGCCAACGAGCCGGGGCGCATGGCCAATCTACTGCGCGCCACCGATGGCGCCAACTTCAGCGCCGTGGTGGCCAACGACCCGCGCGAGTTCGTGATCTACGATTTTTCCTGCCCCTCGCCGGGCGTCTGCTACACGGCCGCCAAGCAAACCACCTTCTACACCCCGGACAACGGCGCCACCCTGATCCGCCGTTCGGCGCCTTCGGCGCGCTATTACGGCGTCTGGTGTACCAACAACAGCACCTGCTGGCTGGCTGGCAGCAGCAACAGCGCGGCCGACAACCAGGTCTACATCCACCGCACCACCGACGGCGGCCTGAACTGGCAATTGGCCAGCGCGCCCAGCATCAGCGGCCGGCCGCGGCTGTGGAACCTTCAGATGGTGGATAGCCAGCACGGCTATGCGGTGGGCTGCACCAACGCGCCCGATGGGGTGCTGGAGATCTGCAACGGCCAGGGCCTGCTGCTGCGCACCGACGACGGCGTCACCTGGCAGCAGGTGGCCGGGCCGACCGGCGCCGATGTGATGGATCTTTATGTTCACACCATGGACGACGTGATCATCGTCGACTGGAGCGGCAAGATCTGGCGCGGCACGGCCGGAACCCCGCCCCC
>JAJTXO010000719.1 GCA_021463315.1 Caldilineales bacterium
TCGCAGACGGCGATAGACTTTGGAGGAGAGTTCCAGGGTCAAGGTAGTCATTGCATAACTCCTGCCAGAATCTCTACCATTTGCGTGGTTTTTCCAGCAGAACTTCTGATGTGGCTTTCAATCGTGTCAACTGTATCATCTCAATAGATTGGGGAAGACTTCCGAAGTCTTATGGACTGTCTGCGCAGACTTCGGAAGTCACGCCCCCGGTTTTTTGAGATGATACAGTCAACTTACCGCGTGCCTGGACGCGCATCTTGAGAGATTATCTACTATCGCACACTTTCTGTCAAGGAACTAACGGTTCGCGTCCGGGACAATCAGGAAGTCACACATGCGTGAACTGCTTTTCGGCATCGAACCGGTCAATCTGCCCAGTCCCAGCACCAATAGGCCAGTCCTCGCCACTCGCCCCAGCCCTCGAAGGCCGCATTGACCTCGGTTTCGCCCACGCGCCGGCCGTCGTGCCATTCCTTTGCCACCAGGCTCCTGGCCCATGAGTCCACTGGCACGTAGTCGTAGCGGCCCAGAATCACCAGCAGGTGGGCCGCTGCATAGCCGCCCACCCCTTTGATGGCCAGCAGCCGCTGGCGCAGCTCCGGCGTGGACAGCTCGCTGCCCCGCAGCGCCTCCAGGTCCAGCGAACCTGACGCCACCGCCTGCGCCAGCCCTTGCACGTAGGGCGCGCGGTAGCCCAGTTTGACCTCGGCCCGCAGGCTGTCGGCGTCCACCGCGGCCAGCCGCTCAGGCGTCGGAAAGGCTCGCCGCGTGGGGTCGGCCGGCAGCGGCTCGCCGTACAGCCTGACCAGCGCATCGATCATGCGGATGGTGCCGCCCCAGGTGGTGTTGGTGGTGGCGATGGTCTTCAGCACATCTTCGAAGAGGGTGGAGCTGCGCAGCACGCGGCCCCTGGCCAGCGCCTCCGCCTGCGCCAACTTGGGTTCGTGGCGGGTGGCGGCGTAGAAGGCGCTGAAATCCTGGCCCAGACCCAGCATCCAATCCACCTTGGCCTCAAGCTCAGCCTGCTCGGCCGGGGCCAAGGGGGTATCGACCTCGACCGCGACGCCCTCTGGCGTGGGATCGAAACGGAGCTCTACCACGCGGCCGGTGGCCAGGCGCTCTACCCGGCGCAGCTCGCCGCTGGCCCGATCCCATAGAAAGGGCGCCAACTGCGGCCAGCCGTGGGAGTGGATCACCTGATGCAGGGAAAAGGGGGGCCGGGCTGATAGCTCAAGCCTCATGGCGCTGCCTCCTGGCGGATCTCTAACACTTTGGATCCATGCACGCGCCGGGTCTTGAGCTCGAACAGCGCTCGGTTGGCCCCGGCCAGCGGGAAGACCTCGACTTGGGGGCGGATGGGGATCTGCGTGGCCAGGGCCAGGAATTCGGTCACGTCCTGCCGGGTGACGTTGGCCACGCTCTTGATCTCCTTTTCTTGCCACAGATGCCGCGCGTAGTCCAGCCGCAGCAGCTCAGCCTTGTCTCCTTCCTCCTTGCGGATGGCGTTGATCACCAGCCGGCCGCCGGGGGCCAGCGCAGCCAGCGCATCGACCACCGGCCGCCAGGCGGGCGTGGTGTCGATGATCGCGGCCGGCGGTTGGGGCGGGCTGTCGGCGCTGTCGCCGGCCCAGGCCGCGCCCAGCGCCAGGGCGAAGGCACGCGTCTCGGGATTGCGCGCGAAGATGAAGACTGGCGAGCGGGGGTAGAGATGCCGCGCCAACAGCAGCACCTGCTGGCCGGAGCCGCCGAAGCCGGTCAGGCCCAGCGGCTGGCCGTCGGTCAGGTTGGCCAGCCGCAGCGCGCGATAGCCGACCGCGCCGGCGCACAGCAGCGGCGCGGCCTCCACGTCGGAGAAGCCGTCCGGGATGGGATAGACGAAGCCTTCGGGCGCGACCATCAGTTCGGCGTAGCCGCCGGGCGCGTCGCGGCCGGTGGCGCGGAAGGACGGGCAGAGATTCTCCTGGCCGGCCAGGCAGGCCGGGCAGACGCCACAGGCTGAGAAGATCCAGGCCACCCCCACCCGGTCGCCCAACGCGAAGCGGCTGGCGCCGGGACCCCGCGCGGCCACGCGGCCTACCACCTGATGGCCCAGGATCGCGGGCAGCGCCGGCGGCGTGCGCCCTTCGCTCTCGTCCAGATCGGTGTGACAGACGCCGCAGGCCGCCACGCGCAGCAACAGCTCGCCGGGGCCAGGCAGGGGGTCGGGCCAGTCGATGAGGCGAAGGGGGGTTGGGTTGTCGCGCAGGCTGGCAAGGGATGTGAGAATTTGGGCTTTCATGGCGTCTCAAACGAGGATGCAAGCTCACGGGATCACTGCATCCGTGTAGCCGGGATGCGACCATGCCGGCACATGGGGGTATGCGCAGCGCTGGAGGTTGGCAGGATTATAGCCGGGTGGCCGACTTATGCCAACAACGAGCGGCGCGCCGTGCCGTAGCTTGGCGTCGGCTGCGACTTGTGGCACAATCTGCTGGTTGCACACACCTATTGCAAGGAGACCTCTGATGGCTGCCTCTGCCCCTCGTTTCTCAGATATAACAACCCGCACCAAGATCCTGGCCCTGGTCGCCCTGGCCGCGGCGCTGCTTTTCCTGGTCGCC